>CANEZU010000165.1 GCA_947444255.1 Flavobacteriaceae bacterium
ATATTATTAATAGATATGAAAAACCATTATCTCTGTACGTTTTTACTGACGATAAAAAAATAGCTGAAAAAATAATACAAAAATATTCTTTTGGAGGTGGCTGTGTAAATGATACTGTAATTCATTTTTCAAATAAGAGACTCCCTTTTGGGGGTGTAGGTAATTCAGGAATCGGAGCCTATCACGGACACTTAAATTTCAACACTTTTTCACATAAAAAAGCAATTGTAAAAAAAGCTACATGGCTTGATTTACCAATGAGATATGCTCCTTACAAGGAAAAATTAAAGATAATACGAAAGCTTTTAAAATGGATTTAAAATTCAAACTTGGCTTATTCGTAGACCTAAATAAGCCAAGTTTCTTTATGATATTCTTTAAAATTATAATTTCTACACATCCAATTAATTTTATTCGAATTATGATTTAAAAACTGTAAAGTCTATTATAATTATGAATCCACTGCTTAATTTAAATTAATAGCCTACATTACTAAAGAATTAATTTTTAAATTTAATTCTGTTGCTTAACAAAACAATAAATATGTTATTTAGTATAGGTATTTTTTTATTATTAAAAATAAATTTTCTTCTTAATTATTGGATAAATATCCATTTATTTTTTGAAAAATTTGAAACATTAGGATTAATAGTATTTTTAGTTTTAGGATTATTTGTAATCCTAATATATAATTTTTTGAAAATAAAAAACAGTTTAAAAAATAAATTTGTCGAAATAAATTCTGAGATAAATACTCAGAATAAGGAATACCAGCTCTATCTTTTATTCGTAGGTCTTATAATTATTATCATAGAAATTAGTTTTAATATTTTTAACATCCGAAACAAAAATTTATTATTCATCAATTTCGGTATTGGTTTATTATTTCTGATAATTTATTTCCTAAGCGAAAAATCAAATTATATTTTAAAAAAAATCCGAAAAATATTTATTACATTATTTATCTTCTATTTTGTATTTATAACTCATAATTTGATTCTTTACAATGAAAAAGATATAATACCACTTATTTCCTATATTGTTTCGTTCTATTTTTCATACAGTATAATGAAACCAATACGATTATATTGGATATTTGTAGTAGCAGTAGCTATTTCTTTGTTTACATTCCTTGTTTATAATTTACTTCCTATAGAAACCACTATTATCTTATTTAATTTTTGTTTATTAACCTTAATACTAAATTATATAAGACATATTTCATTACTCAATACTACTCAAAAATTGCGATTTACTAATGAAATTGTAAATAAAGGAAATATACTTACTATCGCTACTAATTTAAAAGGAGAATTATCTTTTTGTAGTGAAACAATTGAATCTATTTTAGGATATCATTCCGAACAAGTTTTAGGAATGGGTTTTTGGAAACTTACTGAAGACAAAGAATTTATAGGGAAAAAATACCACGATAATTACGTAAATAACCGACTTTATGTTAGAAAATTAAAATGTAAAAATGGAGAATTTAAATACATACAATGGAAAGACACAAAGTTTACTGATGATTTATTTATTGGAATAGGACAGGATATAACTGAACAGGAACTTGCAAAGGATCAATTTAAAAATCTGGTGCAATCTGCTAATGATATCATTTTTGAAACAGATAAACATGGTAATTTCACCTTTATAAACGAATTTGCCGAACAAACATTAGGATACAATTTAGAAGAAATAAAAAACAAACATTTTTCGGAATTTATACGAAAAGACCATATTCAAAAGGTTCTTGATTTTTTTGAAAATACAGATCATAAAAAAACTAACCTTGAGACAATAGAAATACCCGTACTCAAAAAAAATAATGAAGAGTTTTGGGTTTCTCAAAAAGTAATTGCTAAAAAAGATATTTCAAATAAAATTATTGGATTTTCTGCAATCTCAAGAGATATTTCTATTTTTAAAAACCTCGAAAAGGAAAAATTAGTACGACAGGAAAAAAATCATAAATACAATGAATTACTAAAAAGCTTTACTGAAAAAAGTTATTCAAATTATCAAAATTTTGATAGTATTTTAAGTGTTATTTTAGAAAAGACAACAAAAACTATAGGCATCAATCGAGTGAGTTATTGGAAATATTTTCCCGATAAAATTAAATGCGAAAAATTATATGATCTAAATAAAGATAAATTTGAAAAAGGGTATGTTTTAACTAAAAAATATCATCCAAATTATTTCAAAAAACTAGAAAATGATTTACAAATTGTATCTTCAGATGTTTTTAATGATTCAATAGATATAGAATTAACAGATAACTATTTTCCAAAAAACAAAATATTCTCTGTTATTAATAATCCTATTTATATAGATGGAAAACTTAAAGGAATTATTTGTTTCGCATCTACAGATGAAATAAAAATATGGGATAATGATGACATTAGTTTTACTAAATCAATCGCAGATTTAATTGTAATAGCAATTGAAACACAAAAGAGACATAATTCTGAAAAAAAATTAACTTATAAAAGTGAATTATTGGCAGCCTTATCGCTTTGCACAGAGAAATTTTTAATTTGTAAAAATACCGAAGAAATTTTCAATGAGGTTTTAATTATTATGGGAAGGGCTACAAAATCAGGGTGTAGCTTTTACTATGAAAATGATTCGAAAACAAATCTTCTTAGCCAAAAAAACAGATGGTTTTCTGATAATGATTTTCTTTCTGATGTCAATGAGAATCTTCAAAACCTAAATCATGATTACTTTGAAGAATTATTGACGCCTTTATTAAACAACAAATATTATTCGGCAAATACGAATCAAATAAGAAACAATTCCTTAAAATCAAAATTAGAAAAAATAAAAATTGTGTCACTTCTGATACTTCCAATTTTTGTAAAAAATAAATTTCATGGTTTTATGGGCTTTCAGGATCTAGAGAATTCAAGGAAATGGACGGAAGATGAAATCAATATTATTCAAAATTTAGCCATGAATGTTTCTCTAACTATTGAAAAAATAAATAATGAAAACAGTATCTACGAAAGCGAGGAACGTTTTAGGTTACTAGCCAACAATATTCCTGGAACAATTTATCTTTCGAAATATGATGCTTTATATACAAAAGTATATTTAAATGATGAAATTGAAAAGTTGACAGGTTTTCCAAAATCTGATTTTTTAGATAACACAATATCCTTCATCGATTTGATAGTTGAAGAAGATCGAGAAAATGTACTACAAAAACACGCAAAATTACTTCTAAAAAGAAAACCAATACATTCAATTTATAGAATTAGAAATAAAAAAAATCAAATTGTATGGGTCGAAGAATTTGGAGAACCTATTATTAAAAATAATGAGATTACATTTATTGAAGGTATTTTTTTAGATATAACCAATCGAAAAACAACAGAAACAGCCATAAAGGAAAAAGAAATAGCCGAGTTAGCCAGCAAATCCAAATCTGAATTTCTTGCTAATATGAGTCATGAAATAAGAACTCCATTAAATGGAATAATCGGTTTTACCGATTTATTAATGAATACAAAATTAGAAGATTTCCAGAAAGAATATATGAATACTATCAATCAATCTGCCAAATCTTTGATGGATGTTATAAGTAATATATTAGACTTTTCAAAAATAGAATCCGGAAAATTAGAATTAAGTTTAGAAAAATACAATATCAAAAAATTAGCAAATCAAGTCATCGAATTAATAAAATATGAATCTAAAACTAAAAAAATAGACTTGATTTTAAATATTAAAGAAGATGTTCCAACCTTCATCTGGACAGATTACATCCGATTAAAACAAATATTAATAAACTTATTGAGCAATGCTGTTAAATTTACACATGAGGGAAAAATTGAATTAAAAATTGAATCTATCAAAAAGGAGAATACAAAGGCAATACTTCGATTTTCTGTTACTGACACTGGTATTGGAATTAAAAAAAACAATCAAGAAAAAATATTTGAAGCCTTTTTACAAGAAGATAGATCAACAACTAAAAAGTTTGGCGGCACAGGATTAGGCTTATCAATTTCCAACCAATTATTAGGTTTAGCAAATAGCCATTTGCAACTAGAAAGTGAATTAGGGGTTGGAAGTAGATTCTACTTTGATATAAAGGTAAAATATTCTAACGAAAAAGAAAAACAAACATTTAAAATTAAAAACAATATTCAAGATCCTGAATCAATTGAATCGAATGTTTTTTTTATCGATGAAAAAATAAAAATATTAATTGTCGAAGACAATAAGATTAATATGTTTTTAATAAAAACATTAATTTATAAAATCATACCCAATTGCATTATTTTTGAAGCTACTGATGGTAAAGAAGCGATTGAACAATATAAAAAAGTAAGTCCAGCAATGGTATTAATGGACATCCAAATGCCCATAATGAATGGCTATGAAGCTTCTAAGGAAATAAGGAAATTGGAAGTTTTAAATAATATACCTATTATTGCAATTACTGCCGGAACAGTTATTGGTGAAAAAGAAAAATGTTTGGAAGCAGGTATGAATGATTATATTCCAAAACCGATAGTCAAAGATGATTTAGAAAAAATCATTCTAAAATGGGTTAAAACTACAACTTCAATGTCAAATAAATAAACTAAATATCAACTTCATCATCCGTCATATTTGATTTAGAATAACCGCGCCATTTCTCAATCAAATCTTTCATATCTTGAGGTAATTCAGTATCAAAACGCATCATTTCTCCTGTTGTGGGATGAACAAAACCAAGTGTTTTAGCATGCAAAGCCTGTCTTGGTAATATCTTAAAACAATTATCGATAAACTGCTTGTATTTAGTAAAAGTAGTTCCTTTAAGAATTAGATCTCCACCATAACGCGAATCATTAAAAAGCGGATGACCAATATGTTTCATATGCACCCGAATTTGGTGTGTTCTTCCAGTTTCCAAAATGCAGGAAACAAGAGTTACATAACCAAAACGCTCTAAAACTTTATAATGTGTAACAGCCGGTTTTCCTATCTCTGGATCTTCAAAAACGGACATTTGCATTCTATCTTTGACATGCCGGGCAATATTTCCTTCTATAGTTCCCTCCTCTTCTTTTATATTCCCCCAAACCATAGCCACATATTCGCGTTCTGAAGTTTTCGCTTCAAATTGTTTGGCTAAATGAGTCATCGCAGCTTCGGTTTTTGCAATAACTAAAAGTCCGGTGGTATCTTTATCAATTCTATGCACTAAACCGGGGCGTTCACTACTGTTCATTGGCAAATTTTCAAAATGAAAAGCCAAAGCATTCACTAATGTCCCTGTATAATTTCCGTGTCCAGGATGCACAACTAAACCTGCTGGTTTATTTATAAGCAGTAAAGCAGCATCTTCGTATACAATATCAAGTGGAATATCTTCTGGGTCAACTCTGTTTTCAAAGGGTGGATGTGACAACATAATCCGAACCACATCAAAAGGTTTTACCTTATAATTTGATTTCACAGGAA
>CANEZU010000166.1 GCA_947444255.1 Flavobacteriaceae bacterium
CAACCGAGTTGTTTATGATATCAGCTCCAAACCACCAGCAACTATTGAGTGGGAATAAAATTTAAAAACAAAATAATGAAATATTTTTTAGCAGTTTGTGTATCGTTTTTCTTATTGTCTTGTCCGGTTTTCGCTCAGGGTAAAAACTACATTAAACACGCCGTTTCAAAAGGAGAAACGATAAGGCAGATTGCTCAAAAATATAAAATTAGCCCTTACGATATTTACAAACTTAATCCTGATGCTCAATCGGGTGTTAAGGAAAATGATGTGCTTTTGATTCCAACGGTGAATAGCCAATCAACAAAAAACACTCAACTTACAAAAACACATATTGTAAAAGCAAAGGAAACTCTTTTTAGTATTTCCAGGGATTATCAGGTTTATATTGATGATTTGAAAAAACTGAATTCGGATTTGCTCCAAGACGGTTTAAAGGTTGGTCAGACTATTCGAATTCCGGCTTCATCAACTAAGGCCGTGGAAGTGAAAGCTAGTAGTGCAGTAGTTTTGCCAGCGAAATCAAAAAACAATAGTTATCATATTGTTGCGCCTCAGGAAACTAAATACGGAATTGCCAAACAATATGGAATTTCTATTGAAGAATTAGAGCGGCTCAATCCGGAGGTTGGTTCCAATTTAGAAATAGGAACTAAATTAAAAATCAGTCCAAATACTACAGAAAAGGAAGTTGTTAAGTCGGAAATTCCGCGTGAAAAAACAAATGTTAGCTTAAAATCACAAGAAAAAATTGACGTTAAAGATAGTGTGAAACCCCTTGTGGAAAAAGGATTTTCTAGCTATGAAGTAAAGGCCAAAGAGACTCTTTTTAGTCTGAGTCAATCGCTACATATTAGTCAGGAGCAATTGATAGCGATGAATCCATCATTAAAAGATGGGGTTAAAACGGGTATGATTCTACGAGTTCCTGCTAATGAAGAATCTGCTTTAATTTTGAAATCAAGTCCTAGATTCACTGATTTGTCGACGAACATAAGTAATGAGACTGTAAAAAGATTGGTTTTGTTGCTTCCTTTTAATGCTTCTAAAATTCAAGGAGATACTTTAACAGCTATAGGGGCTCGATTGAAAAAAGATGCCTTTTTAAATATGACACTCGACTTTTATTCAGGAGCGTTAATGGCTATTGATTCGGCTAAAACTTTAGGATTAAATGTAGATGTTCAAATATATGATTCGGAAGAGAGTAAATTATCATCTAATGTTGCTCAGGTTGTGAAGGAGAATCAGCTCGAAAAAGCGGATGTCATTATCGGGCCTTTCTATCAGCAATATGTCGAAAAATTAGCCTTTCTTTTAAAGGATACAAAGGTGGCTATTATTTCTCCTTTATCGAAAGATTTGGTGAAATCATATCCTAATTTATACCAGGCGATGCCTACGAATGAGACTGCAAGAACGGCTATTTTTGATTTTATGATCAGTAAGAATGCCAATATTATTGTAGTCAATGATTTAAAGAAAGTAGCTGATAAAGCCTTTATCAGTCAGCGTTATCCAAAAGCAAAATTTGTCTTGCTCAATGAAACCGGTGGGTTAAATCCAGAAAATTTAAGAGCACTTTTAGTAAAAGGTCGAATCAATTATGTGGTTTTGGATACGGAAAAAACGGGGCTGATATTAGCAACTACAAATTTATTATTGAATGAACTGGCTAATTTTCAAATTCAATTGGCTATAATAGAGCCCAATCCAACCTTAGATTTCGAGGAGGTTTCGATGAAGCGACTCACGGTATTGAAAATGATATATCCTGCTATAAGTCGGGATAATGATTCTCCAGAATCCGTATTATTTGAAAATGAATATAAGAAGATAAACAAGATTTTCCCAAGTCAATTTGCCAGCAAGGGATTTGATATCACATTTGATACTCTTTTACGGTTATCACAAGCAAAGGGTTTTGAGGCTTCGGCCAATGAAGATAAAACGCAGCAAGTAGAAACTAAGTTTGAATATGTGAAAAAAAGTAACGGAGGTTATAGTAATAAGGGCGTTTATATTTTGGAATTTCAAGAAGACTTCTCTGTAAAACAAATCAACTAATGACATCAAAAACTACTTATTTAGGGGATTTAAGAACCTCATCGGTACATCTTCAATCGGGCACCGAAATTTTATCAGATGCTCCGCTTGACAACAATGGAAAAGGAGAAGCTTTTTCTCCAACAGATCTCGTTGCTAATGCTTTGGCAAGCTGTATGATGACTATAATGGGTATCAAAGCTCGCGATATGGAGATTCAAATACAAGGATCTACTGCCGAAATTACTAAGATTATGCAAGCTGATCCAAGGCGAATTGCAGCTATCGAAATTGATTTTAAGATGAGTGGTGTTTCCGATCCAAAATCTATAATAATTTTGGAACGTGCTGCTATGACTTGTCCGGTATTTTTGAGTTTGAATTCCGATATCGAAAAACGAATTCGTTTTAACTGGAACTAAGAGCATTAAGAAAATGTTTTCTTCTGTATTTTTAATTATGGATAAAAATCAAAAACAGCTGATCAAACTCGCCCATACCAAGATGCCTTTTGGTAAATATGAGGGTTGGCATCTTATTGATTTACCCGAATATTATGTGGTTTGGTATAATAATAAAGGCTTTCCTAAGGGCGAATTGGGGGAACAACTCCAATTGGTTTACGAGCTCAAGTTAAACGGATTAGAAGAATTGATTCGAAATATCAGAAAGCAATATTCAAAGCCCCTTTAATCTGATAGCGTGTGAATTAGATAAATCTTTAATTTCTAAATTTTCTAATCGACTATTTCTCTGTTTATCATATTAAATTCACTATTTTTGCATCGTTTTTTATTCAAAACTACACAACAACAAACGACGAGATAATGAATCAAACAAAATATATTTTTGTTACAGGCGGTGTTACATCCTCTTTAGGAAAAGGAATTATCGCAGCTTCACTAGCAAAATTATTGCAGGCAAGAGGTTATAGAGCAACCATTCAAAAATTTGATCCTTATATAAATGTTGATCCAGGTACTCTGAATCCTTATGAGCACGGAGAATGTTATGTTACTGATGACGGAGCAGAAACCGATTTGGATTTAGGTCATTATGAGCGTTTTTTAAACGTACCCACTTCACAAGCCAATAATGTAACAACAGGAAGAGTTTATCTTTCGGTTATAGAAAAGGAAAGAAGAGGAGAATTTCTTGGAAAAACTGTTCAAGTTGTCCCTCATATTACCAATGAAATCAAAGAGCGTATGCAATTATTGGGTAATTCCGGTGATTATGATATCGTTATTACTGAAATTGGAGGTACTGTTGGAGATATAGAATCTCTTCCTTATATCGAATCCGTTCGTCAGCTTGTTTGGGAATTGGGAGAAAATAACGGAATCGTAATTCATTTAACGCTGGTGCCTTATTTAGCCGCTGCGGGAGAATTGAAAACGAAACCTACTCAGCATTCTGTTAAGACTTTGATGGAAAGCGGTATAAAAGCGGATATTCTGGTTTGTAGAACAGAGCATGAATTATCGGATGAATTGCGTCAGAAACTCGCTTTATTTTGTAATGTAAAACGCGAAGCGGTGATTCAATCGATCGATGCTTCTACAATATATGAAGTTCCAAATTTGATGCTTGAAGAAGGATTGGATATTGTGGCTTTAAAGAAATTGAATTTACCTAAAAAGGCCGCTCCAGATTTAAAAAATTGGAATGTTTTCTTGCACCGACTAAAAAATCCAAAGCATACTGTAAATGTAGGTTTAATTGGAAAATATGTTGAATTGCAAGATTCGTATAAATCCATTTTGGAAGCTTTTATTCATGCAGGTGCGACAAATGAAACCAAGGTGAATGTCGTTTGTGTTCACTCTGAATATATAGATGCCGGAAATGTAGCGGATAAATTAGCGGGATTAGATGGAATATTGGTAGCTCCAGGTTTTGGAGAACGAGGAATAGAAGGAAAAATCGAAACGGTTCGATTTGCACGGGAGAATAACATTCCGTTTTTAGGAATTTGTTTGGGAATGCAAATGGCGGTTATAGAATTTTCCAGAAATGTTTTGGGATTGAAAGATGCCAATTCAACTGAAATGAATCAAGGTACTTCCAATCCGGTTATTGATTTGATGGAAGAGCAAAAAGTCATAACGGATAAAGGAGGAACGATGCGTTTAGGTGCTTGGAAATGTGATTTAACGCCAAATTCATTGGCTTATAAAATCTACGGAAGCACGACTATAATGGAGCGCCACCGTCACCGATATGAATTTAACGGAGACTATTTAGAACGTCTTGAAAACGCGGGCTTGAAAGCAAGTGGAGTGAATCCTGATACCGGATTAGTTGAGATTATTGAAGTAGAAAAGCATCCCTTTTTTATCGGCGTTCAATACCATCCAGAATATAAAAGTACAGTTGCTAATCCGCATCCTATTTTTGTTAGTTTTGTGGCAGCTATGGTTCAAAATAAAAAATTAGGAGCGAAATAGGGTTTTGTATTTGGAAATGCAATTCCTGCTTTCGCCTTTGTCCATACAAAAAGTGTGGTATATCGGCTCTATCAGGGCTAAAGGATAAATTAATTGCTTATTTAATTTTTTCTTGGAAACGAAATAATACTAAAACAAGGATACCTCGAATTTTATTCGTGGGTTAAATTTAAAAGAATGAAAGAAAAAAAGTTTGACATCAACGCCATTATAGGCTTTGTTTTGATTTTCGGGATTTTGATTTTTATCATGTATCAGAATCAGCCCACAGAACAACAAATTGCAGCAGATAAAGCAAAAAGAGAACTGACTATTCAGATTGAAAAAGCTAAGGCGCTAGAAGCTAGTCAGCCAGCACTTTCTGTTTTAGACAGCACTGCCAATGATTCGGTACAATTGTCTAAAATGAAATCCAGCCTTGGAAGTTTTGCTTATTCGGCTTCGCTTCCTTCGGCTAAAGAAAGTTATACTACCATTGAAAATAAATTGGTAAGCTTGAAAATAGCCAATAAAGGAGGATTTATTGTAGAAGCTAAACTTAAAAACTTCGAACGTTTCAAGAAAGGTTCCGGACAATTAGTAGCCTTGATCAATAAAAATAATGCGAGTCTTAATTTAAAATTACAAACTCAAGACAAGCGAACTTTAGATACAAAAGATTTATTTTTTGAGCCTAGTTTATCTAAATCGGGTGAAAATCAAATTTTAACCATGCGATTAAAAGCGGGTGCTAACTCGTATTTGGAATACAAATATGAATTGCTTCCAGAGGATTATATGATTGGTTTTGATATTCGTTCTCAAGGCTTATCTACTGTTTTAAATACTGCGAATCCATTGGATTTAGAATGGGATTTAAAAGCTTTCCGAAATGAGAAAAGTGTTTCTTATGAAAATCGCTATGCGGATCTTCGTTATGAATATGAAGACGGGAAATTTAGTAGTGTCAATGCAGGAAATGAC
>CANEZU010000167.1 GCA_947444255.1 Flavobacteriaceae bacterium
AAATCCAGCTGAATTCGCACCTCTTTGGGTTGTTGATTTCCCATTGTTAGAATTTGATGAAGAAAGCGGTCGTTATCACGCTATGCACCACCCATTTACTTCACCAAAACCAGAAGACATGCATTTACTTGAAACCAATCCTGGGCAAGTACGTGCTAATGCTTATGATATGGTATTGAATGGAAATGAAATTGGAGGCGGTTCAATTCGTATTCATGATAAAGCGACACAACAATTAATGTTCAAGTATTTAGGTTTTACAGAAGAAGAAGCAAAAGCTCAATTTGGGTTCTTAATGGATGCTTTTCAGTTTGGAGCACCTCCACATGGAGGATTAGCTTTCGGTTTAGACCGATTAGTTGCCATTTTAGGTGGACAAGAAACTATTCGTGATTTTATTGCATTCCCAAAAAACAATTCGGGTCGAGATGTTATGATTGATGCCCCTTCCGTAATAGATATCGCACAGCTAAATGAATTGCATATAAAATTAGATATATAAAATTAAAACGATTTTAATAGGTCGAAAACGTTGAATATCAATATTTTTACAAAATAAAAACACAAGAATGACTTTCGTATTATATTAAATATTACATTTGTCTCATTATAAATTATTATTACTATTACAATGCGTACAGGTACAGTTAAATTTTTCAATGAATCTAAAGGTTACGGATTCATTACAGACGAAGAAACAGGAAAAGACATTTTTGTTCATGCATCAGGAATCAACGCGGAAGAATTACGCGAAGGTGACAGAGTAAGTTATGAAGAAGAAGAAGGAAGAAAAGGGAAAGTAGCTGCTAAAGTAGCAGTTCTTGAAGACTAAAAATATACACTATTTTTGTTACCCAGAATTTTTAAACGTTTCGATTCAAGTCGGAACGTTTTTTTTATGTAAAAAAACTACTACAATCATAATGGGGATTTATTTTAATGCTCCTAAGAAGACTATTATTCAGCACTGAGCTGAATTTAAAAAACAAGCTTATTTATAATCAATAAAAATTAGTAAAATCATACCCAATCTTAAGTATGATTTGGGATTTTTCATTGCCAATTAAGTATTGAAACTTATCTTTGCGTCTAATTTAAAAAAGTAATTTTGTAAATTATGCAATCAAATCAATTAGATTATTTACCTATATTAATTCAATTCGTTTTAGCCGTTGGATTTGTTGTCGGAACTATCATAGTATCAGGGAAATTAGGTCCGAAAAGATCTTCTTCTAAAAAAGACAAAAACTTCGAATGCGGGATAGAATCAATTGGTAATGCCCGAATTCCATTTTCAGTAAAATATTTCCTTGTAGCCATACTTTTTGTTTTATTTGATGTCGAAGTGATCTTTTTATATCCATGGGCTGTCAACTTCAAAGAATTAGGGATGGAAGGAATGGTTAAAATGGTAATTTTCATGACATTGCTATTAATTGGTTTCTTCTACATTATCAAGAAAAAAGCATTAGAATGGGAATAAAAAATTTTAATTATAACTATTGAATTTTAAACTATTTAAGATTAAAATTTAAAAAAATACGAAAATGAGCGAAACAAAAATAAATATGGTTGCCCCACCGGAAGGAGTTGTAGGAGAAGGTTTCTTCGCTACAAAGCTTAACGATGTTGTTGGAATGGCTCGTGCCAATTCACTTTGGCCATTGCCTTTCGCAACTTCTTGTTGCGGAATTGAATTTATGGCTACTATGGCCTCTCATTATGATTTAGCTCGATTTGGTTCTGAAAGAGTTAGTTTTTCTCCTCGCCAAGCCGATATGCTAATGGTAATGGGAACCATCTCCAAAAAAATGGGCCCTGTTTTACGACAAGTATACGAACAAATGGCCGAACCGAGATGGGTAATTGCGGTAGGAGCTTGTGCTTCCTCTGGAGGGATTTTCGATACTTACTCTGTATTGCAAGGAATTGATAAAATAATACCAGTTGATGTTTATGTACCCGGTTGTCCACCAAGGCCAGAGCAAATTGTAGATGGAGTTATGAAATTGCAAGAATTGGTTCGGAACGAATCGGTAAGAAGAAGAAGTTCCCCAGAATATCAAGAATTATTGGCATCTTATAATATCAAATAAGAAAATGGCATTAGAAACAACAGAAATTCAGGAAAAATTAGTAGCAGCATTTGGCGCAAATGTTTTTGATTTCAAGCAAGATAGAGATATCTTTTCATTTGAAATTATGGCAGACATCAACACTGCGGTACTTCTTTTTTTGAAAAACGACCCTAGTTTACGTTTTCACTTTCTAACCGATTTGTGTGGAGTTCATTATCCAGATAATGATGTGAATCACCAATTCGAAATTGTTTACCACCTTCACAATTGGTATGAAAACAAACGAATCAGAATAAAAACTTTCCTTAATGGAACAAATCCTGAAATAAAAACAGCCTCCACTATATTTCTTTCGACCAATTGGATGGAAAGAGAAACATACGATTTTTACGGCATCAATTTTATAGGTCACCCGCAATTGAAACGTATTTTAAATATGGATGAGATGGTTTCTTTTCCAATGCGAAAAGAATTTCCGATGGAAGATAGCGGAAGAACAGACAAAGATGATAGATTCTTCGGAAGAACATCAATAAATATTTAAAAAATATAATTTTTCACATTCAATAAATGTCAGAACTATTATTACCACCAGAGCATCGCTATGCTAAAATAATAAAAGAGAAACTTAATGAAGACGGAAGTGAACTTTCGATTCTAAACTTAGGTCCAACACACCCCGCAACACATGGTATTTTTCAGAATATCTTGTTGATGGATGGGGAAAGAATTCTCGAAGCAGAACCCACTATTGGATACATCCACAGGGCTTTTGAAAAAATTGCAGAAAATCGTCCTTTTTACCAAATCACGCCACTTACTGACCGAATGAACTATTGTTCCTCTCCTATCAACAATATGGGATGGTGGTTAACATTAGAGAAATTATTAGATATTGAAGTTCCAAAAAGAGCTCAATATTTAAGAGTTATCGTTATGGAATTGGCTCGAATTACAGACCATTTGATTTGTAATTCTATCCTTGGAGTAGATACAGGAGCTTATACTGGTTTTTTGTATGTTTTCCAATTCAGAGAAAAAGTTTACGAAATCTATGAAGAAATTTGTGGTGCTCGTTTAACAACAAATATGGGTAGAATGGGTGGTTTCGAAAGAGACTGGTCGCCAGAAGCCTTTCGAAAGTTAGACGTGTTTTTAGAAGAATTTCCAATAGCTTGGAAAGAATTTGAAAACTTATTTGAACGAAACCGAATTTTCATGGATCGGACTGTAAACGTAGGACCAATATCTGCAGAAAAAGCAATGGCATACGGATTTACAGGTCCAAACCTAAGAGCAGCCGGTGTTGATTATGACGTTCGTGTAGCACATCCTTATTCCTCTTATGAAGATTTCGACTTCATTGTCCCTGTTGGAAAATCAGGTGACACCTACGATCGTTTTTGTGTTCGTAATGCCGAAGTTTGGGAAAGTTTAAGCATCATTCGCCAAGCCTTGGCTAAAATGCCTGAAGGAAATGAATTCCATGCTGATGTTCCTGATTATTACCTTCCTCCAAAAGAAGATGTTTACCACAATATGGAATCTTTGATCTATCATTTCAAAATTGTAATGGGAGAAATTCCAGTTCCAGTTGCCGAAATATATCAAGCTGTAGAAGGTGGAAATGGAGAAATAGGATACTATTTGGTTACCGATGGAAGCAGAACGCCTTACAGATTGCATTTCCGAAGACCTTGTTTCATCTATTATCAAGCCTATCCAGAAATGATAAAAGGAGCTTTGCTATCGGATGCGATTGTAATATTGTCTAGTATGAATGTAATTGCGGGAGAATTAGACGCCTAAGGAATTCAGAATTTAAAATTAATATTTTGTGAATTTGTGCCTTTACGGCAAAAATGATAAAAAATGGAACATACACATTACAAGCAAGAAATTAACATAACAGAGCCATTGATGAATCGCATCAATGAACTCATCAGTCATTATCCTGAAGACAAAAGAAAATCAGCATTATTGCCTGTTTTACATGAGGTTCAGGATGCACATGAAAATTGGCTGAGCCTGGAATTGATGGATAAAGTAGCTGAAATCATCCAGATAAAACCTATCGAGGTTTATGAGGTCGTTTCCTTTTACACTATGTACAATCAAAGACCCATTGGAAAATACATGTTTGAATTTTGTCAAACTTCCCCATGTTGCTTGAATGGTGTTGAAAATTTAATGGATTATACCTGCGATAAATTAGGTGTAAAACTGGGACAACCTACTGCCGATGGTCTTTTTGAAGTTAGAGGCGTAGAATGTCTTGGTGCTTGTGGCTATGCACCAATGATGCAATTAGGAGATTTCTATCAAGAACATCTTACCGAAGAAAAAATCGATCAACTGATTGTTGATTGTAGAGAAAACAAAATTACGTTACACGATAAATAATATGTCACAAAAAATATTATTAGACAAAATAAATATTCCAGGGATTAAAAACTTTGATGTATATCGCCAAAATGGCGGATATGCTTCGGTAGAAAAAGCCTTGAAAACCCTAACTCCTGATGAAGTGGTAGAAGAAGTGAAAACTTCCGGATTGCGTGGTCGTGGTGGTGCTGGTTTTCCTGCAGGAATGAAATGGAGTTTTATTGATAAAAAATCAGGAAAACCAAGACATTTAGTTTGTAATGCTGATGAATCAGAACCGGGAACTTTTAAAGACCGTTTCCTGATGGAGCATCTTCCCCATTTATTGATTGAAGGAATGATTACAAGCAGTTATGCATTGGGCGCCAATTTATCTTATATCTATATTCGTGGAGAATACATGTGGGTATATCGCATATTGGAAAAAGCCATCAACGAAGCTAAAGCTGCTGGTTTTCTAGGTAAAAATATTTTAGGTAGCGGTTACGATTTAGAATTATACGTTCATTGTGGCGCTGGCGCTTATATCTGTGGAGAAGAAACGGCTTTGATAGAATCCCTTGAAGGAAAAAGAGGAAACCCTCGTATCAAACCACCATTTCCAGCAATATCTGGACTTTGGGCTAATCCAACAGTAGTGAACAATGTAGAAACTATAGCAGCTGTGCCTTGGATTATAAATAATACAGGAGCTGAATATGCTAAAGTTGGTATTGGAAGATCAACAGGAACTAAATTAATTTCGGCTTCCGGGCATATTAAAAATCCGGGTGTTTATGAAATTGAATTGGGTTTAAGCGTTTATGAATTTATGAATTCGGATGAATATTTAGGCGGAATGAGTTCGGATCGTCCTTTAAAAGCATTTGTGCCTGGAGGAAGTTCTGTTCCCGTTTTACCCGCTCATTTAATTTACAAAACTGCCGCTGGAGACGATCGTCTGATGTCCTATGAATCTTTAAGTGATGG
>CANEZU010000168.1 GCA_947444255.1 Flavobacteriaceae bacterium
ATTTAACACTAATTTTTATAAAAATTGTCTTTTTCTTTATTAACAAAATGTACAGAATTTTTTAAAATCGTTCAAAATAGAGTTTAGTATAGATTTTTTTTGCTTTGATTACATGATTGAACTCTCCTATTTGAATTATTTAAAGCCATTAAATAAAAATAAATTTAATGTTTCGTTACTATTTTGTTCCTTATTAAGCAGTTATTGTGCTTGAATTTTTTTTAATTTTCTTAAATTTTGTATTTCATCAGTTTCCGATTATGGATCTCAAAACCACTTTTCAAATATAATTTATCAGCTTTTAAATTGTGTTTCTCTAACTCTAAATAGATCAATTTTAAAGATAATTTTTGACTGACTGTCTTTATAAATAAAAGTGTTTGACTTCCAATTCCTTTTTCGCGAGCTGTATCAATTAGGTATAATTCATCCAAAAATGCTATTCGGCCCTGATACTCAAAACTAAAAATGAAGCTAAGAATCACATATCCTACTATTTTATCATCTGATACAATCAACCAGGCTCTTCCAAAATCAGAATTATTAATAAATTCTATGAGTAATTTTTTGAAAACTTTTAACTCAAAGGGATAATTATCAATGCTATAGAATTCTTTCATCATAGACAATAAATCGTCTATTTCAGTAATTTCTATGGCTTTAAAAACGATCATTTGAAAGATATTTTATAATTTGAGTTGTAGCACCTTTGTTCATTTCGACAAAAGTGCTGCAAATATTCCCCTTTTCAAGTCTAAT
Organism: Flavobacteriaceae bacterium; assembly: GCA_947444255.1. GTDB lineage: Bacteria > Bacteroidota > Bacteroidia > Flavobacteriales > Flavobacteriaceae > Flavobacterium. The sequence goes on from CANEZU010000168.1 coordinate 760, forward strand.
ATCTTCATTCTGAATCAAATTGGCGAAAGCCTCGTTTAATTCAGCTTCGTTTGATATAGAAATACAAGCTCCCATATTAACCAAAGCAGTTGCCTCGGGAAAATGAGAGAAATTGGGTCCAATAACTATCGGAAGACCAAAAGTCGCTGGTTCTAAAAGATTATGAACTCCTGGATTTCCAAAACCTCCCCCTACATAAGCTATATTAGCATAACTATATATTTTCGTTAGAATACCAATAGTGTCAATTATAAATACGTCCATTTCTGAAAGGAATGCGCCTTCCTTTTCAGAAAATAGAATAGATTTCTTTTGAATGGACTTTTTTAGCTGCTCAATTTGTTCTGGATTAATATTGTGAGGAGCAATTATGAATTTTACTTTTTGTTGGCAAACATTTATAAAGTCTACAATTAGGTTTTCATCTTTAGGCCAGGAACTTCCAACAACAATTGTTAAGGTGTTGTCCTTAAATTCGGAGATAAAGTCTAGCGTATTGTCTTTTTCAACTATTGCGGAAACTCTGTCAAAACGTGTATCACCAGAAACGGTAACATTTGATTTTCCTAATTGCAATAATAATTCTTTTGATTTAGAATTTTGCACAAAAAAATGATCAAAACTGCTTAAGACTTTTCTATAAAAACTCCCATACCATTTGAAGAATATTTGATTTTCTCTAAAAATTCCGGAAATTAAATAGGTAGGTATTTGAAGTTTTCTAATTTCATTTAAATAATTCGGCCAATATTCATATTTTATAAAGAATATTATTTCTGGATGTGCGATTTTTAAGAATTCTCGGACATTTTTAGTAGTATCCATTGGAAGGTAAACAGTAACATCTGCAAAATTATTGTTTTTTCTAACTTCATAACCCGAAGGAGAAAAAAAAGTAAGTACTATTTTATGATTTGGATATTTAATTTTCAGTGCTTCCATTACCGGTAAGCCCTGTTCATACTCACCTAAGGATGCCGCGTGAAACCAAATCGTACGATCGTCATCCTTAATTTTAGACTCTAAAGTTAGGAAAGAATTCTTCCTTCCATTAACAAAAAGTTTCAACTTTGGAATGAAATACGCAGCTATTTTTATAAGAAAATCAGCTAAAACAATTAATATATTATACAGAAAAAACATAGTTTGTGAATTGTGTCGCTAAAATACATCACTTTGAAGAATTTCTATGGTTGTCAGTCATAAAATTAGTAATTTTGCCTGTTTTAAATTTATAAAATAAATGAAAAAAATTCAAATGGTTGACCTAAAAAGTCAATATGATAAAATTGCAACCACTGTAAATGCATCAATTCAAGATGTTTTAGAATCAAATACTTATATAAACGGACCTCAGGTTCACCAATTTCAAAAATCTTTAGAAGAATATCTTGGTGTAAAACATGTAATTCCTTGTGCAAACGGAACTGATGCATTGCAAATAGCCATGATGGGTCTTGATTTGAAGCCTGGCGATGAAGTTATTACGGCCGATTTTACCTTTGCTGCAACTGTTGAAGTAATTGCTTTATTGCAATTGACCCCAGTTTTAGTAGATGTCGATTTGATAAATATGAATATTTCTATTGAAGCTATCAAAAAGGCGATAACTCCAAAAACTAAAGCAATTGTTCCTGTTCATTTGTTTGGTAGAGCAGCTAATATGGAAGCTATAATGCGTATCGCAAAGGAACATAATCTATATGTTATTGAAGATAATGCACAAGCTATTGGTGCCAATTGTAATTTTTCAGACGGAACTAGAAAAAAAGCCGGAACGATTGGACATGTTGGAGCTACTTCTTTTTTTCCTTCAAAAAATCTAGGTGCTTATGGAGATGGTGGTGCAATATTTACAAATGACGATGACTTGGCCCACAAGTTGCGTGGTATTGTAAATCACGGAATGTATGTGAGATATCACCATGATGTTGTAGGGGTTAATTCGAGATTAGACAGTATTCAAGCAGCGGTTTTGAATGCTAAATTACCTTTATTGGATACTTATAATTTAGCGCGACAAAATGCCGCTCGAAAATATTCTGCTGCTTTTGAAGGATACAAAAATATAATCGCACCCTCCATTTGTGATGCTTGTGATTGTCATGTTTTTCATCAATATACGCTGCGAATTATAAATTCAGATCGAGATGGATTGATGCAGCACTTATTAGAAAAAGGAATTCCTTGTGCTATTTATTATCCAATTCCTTTACATGCTCAAAAAGCGTATTTAGACGAAAGATATAAAGAATCCGATTTTACTGTAACCAATCAATTGGTTCAGGAAGTAATTTCTTTGCCGATGCACACAGAACTAGACGAGGAGCAAATTCAATTTATTACCGATAGTGTTTTAGAATTTTTAAAGTAGTTTAAAGAAATCCGTTTCAAATTAACATATTTAACAAATCCATAAATTAAGCATAAATGAAAATACTTGTAACAGGCGGTTTAGGTTTTATTGGCTCTCACACTGTTGTTGAATTGCAAAATGAAGGTTTTGAAGTTGTCGTAATCGATAATCTTTCTAATTCTTCGGAAACTGTATTAGAAGGAATTTTTGCTATAAGTGGAAAAAAACCTCTTTTTGAAAAGTTGGATTTAAGAGAAAAAAATAGTGTTCAGGATTTTTTTAAAAGACATTCTGATATTTCTGGTGTTATTCATTTTGCAGCTTCAAAAGCTGTTGGTGAAAGTGTTGAAAAACCATTATTGTATTATGAAAATAATCTTAATACTCTAATATATTTGCTTCAGGAGTTAGAAAAAAAGTCTGAAGCTCATTTCATTTTCAGTTCTTCTTGTACCGTTTATGGTCAGGCCGAAACGATGCCAATAACCGAAGATGCTTCTATTCAAGTTGCTATGTCTCCTTATGGGAATACCAAACAAATTGGAGAAGAAATTATTACAGATGTCGCTAAAGTAACTACTGTCAATGCCATTTTACTGCGCTATTTCAATCCCGTTGGTTCACATCCATCAGCTGAAATAGGGGAATTGCCAATTGGTGTTCCTCAAAATTTAGTTCCATTTATCACTCAAACTGGTTTTGGATTGCGCAAAGAACTATCGGTTTTCGGAGATGATTATCCTACGCCTGATGGAACTTGTGTTCGCGATTATATTCACGTAGTCGATTTGGCTAAAGCCCATGTTATTGCCATGCAGCGTCTTTTGAATAAAATGAATATCGAAAAAGTAGAGATTTTTAATTTAGGAACGGGAACCGGAAGCACTGTATTAGAGGTCATACATGCTTTTGAAAAAGTAAGTGGTCAAAAATTACCTTATAAAATTGTAGCCAGACGCGAAGGTGATATTACTTCGGCTTATGCCAATACTGATAAAGCGAATAACATATTAGGTTGGAAAGCGCAATATACTCTTGAAGAAGCCATGGCCAGTGCCTGGAAATGGGAACAGAAAATTAGAAGTTAGTTTTATCTAAAAAACAAAAAATCCCAAATTATCAACTTGATAGTTTGGGATTTTTTTTTATTCTGAAATGAGCTTATAAAAATCTATGCATTCGCAGTTAGCGCTTCTCTGTCAATTTTTCCAATTAATCCTGCTAATACTTTTCCGGGTCCCACTTCTGTAAATAAAGTCGCGCCATCTTTGATCATTTGTTGTACAGATTGTGTCCATTTTACAGGCGCAGTCAATTGTATAATCAAGTTTTTCTTTATTTCTATAGGATCTGAAACGGCCGATGCTGTTACGTTTTGATATACCGGACAAATAGGAGTGGAGAAAGTAGTAGCTTCAATGGCTGCTGCCAATTCTTCTCTTGCAGGTTCCATCATAGGGGAATGAAAGGCACCGCCTACGGGTAAGATCAAAGCTCTTTTGGCTCCAGCTGTTTTCAGTGCATCACATGCTTTTTCTACCGCTGAGGTTTCGCCTGAAATCACTAATTGTCCAGGACAATTATAATTGGCTGCCACCACAATTCCATCTATTGAAGCACAAACGTCTTCTACAACCTCATCTGCTAATCCTAAAACTGCCGCCATAGTTGATGGTTTGATTTCGCAGGCTTTTTGCATGGCCAAAGCACGTTGTGAAACCAATTGCAATCCGTCTTCAAAGGATAAAGTGCCATTAGCTACTAAAGCTGAAAATTCACCAAGAGAATGTCCGGCCACCATTTCTGGTTTGAAAGCATCGCCTAGAGTTTTAGCTAAAATTACGGAGTGCAAAAACACCGCTGGTTGGGTCACTTTTGTTTCTTTCAATTCTTCGGCGGTTCCTTCAAACATGATGTCTGTGATTCGGAAGCCTAATATTTCATTTGCTTTTTCAAAAAGTGATTTTGCTAATTCAGAACTTTCATATAAGTCTTTGCCCATTCCGGTAAATTGTGCACCTTGACCAGGAAATACGTATGCTTTCATAATTTTTGTTTCAAGTTTAATATTTAAAAAGTTTAAAGTTCTCCAGTATTTTGAGAATAAAAACGTCTTTGCAAAAATAGTGTTTTTTTAGTATTTATAAGAAACGATATAAATTAACCGAAAAGAAAAACGGTTCTACTTAACAAAGAAGCAGAATCGTTTTTACTTGATCAATCCTTTTTTTGTGAAATGATTTATTGTTTTAACAATTGTAATTCTATTTCTAAACGAACTTCTTCACTTACTAAAACGCCACCAGTTTCTAGG
>CANEZU010000169.1 GCA_947444255.1 Flavobacteriaceae bacterium
GGAAATGAGAATTTAAAAGGGGCGACGAGCAATCAGATTGATATTGGGACTGATATCAACTTTCTCAAAGGAAGACTTGGATTTACTTTTGATTATTTCCATAAAAGCACCGAAAATATGCTTTTACAAATATCGATACCTTCCTCAAACGGTTATTTAAGTGCCCCTGTTTACAATACTGGAAACGTATTGAACAGCGGTTATGAGTTTGATTTGAAATACCACAATGCATCGGGTGGGAATTTTAATTATTCGATTCGGGCCAATGCGGCCTTGTTGCACAATGAAGTTCAAGAATTGAACAGCCCTATTTTGGCAGGACGAATCGATAATGATATTTATGCCACCAAAACCGAAGTAGGCTATCCGATAGGCTCGTTTTATTTGTATACTCAGGAGGGAATTTTCCAAAATGGCACGGATATACTAACCCATGCTTTTCAAGGAAACAGCATCCGCCCTGGAGATGTAAAATACAAGGATATCAATGGTGATGGTATCATCAATGAATTGGATCGTTCGCATGTGGGCAGTCCCATTCCAAAAGTAACTTTTGGACTGAACACCGAATTCAGTTATAAGAATCTGGATTTATCTCTCTTTTTTGCGGGAGCGAGCGGACAAAAAATTTATTATCAGGTGGCTACGGATATTGAAGGATTCTACCGCGCTTTTAATGTCACACAGCGTTATTTTGATCAGCGCTGGACAGGCGAAGGAACAAGTAACACACAGCCTTTGGCTTCCTGGACGGATAAGGCCAATAATACCAAACCGTCTACACGATTTTTAGAAGACGGTTCCTATGTGCGCTTAAAAAATGTGCAATTGGGGTATACTTTCAATAAGTCATTTCTCAAAAAAATCAATATTAGTTCTTTAAGATTCTTCCTATCGGCCAGTAATATTCTGACCTTAAGCAAATATGCCGGCTTGGATCCTGAATTGACGACCAGCGATAATTCAAGAGGAGAGGGTGATTTGGCCGCAGGAATTGATTGGGGTACCTATCCGAATTCCATTGTAATTGAATCTGGATTTCAAATAACATTTTAATACTATGAAAATGAATAAAATACTTCCAGCCCTTAGTTTATTATTTCTTTTTGTAAACTGTTCCACTAATTTAGATACGGAATTGCAGGGACAATACACCTCTGATACTTTTTATAAGACCAAAGATCAGGCCGTATTAGCTATTAATGCTTGTTATCAGATTGTATCCTTTAACAACACTAAAAATCTCTTATGGGTTTTTGGAGATGTCGCCTCTGACGATACTGTAAAAGGCGGTAATGATGGGGATCAAAGCGATATTGGCTTTGTTGATAATTTCACCGCTAATGCTACAAATGGCGCCATTGAATCGTTTTGGAAACACTATTATGAAGGTATCGGTCGATCTAACAATGTCATTTATTATGTTCCTACCATCGCAATGGATCCGGTGTTGAGAGATCGTATTGTTGGAGAAGCCCAATTTCTAAGAGCTTATTATTATTTCCATCTTGCAAATATTTTTGGAAGTGTACCCTTGCGACTAAAACCCGCCTTTAATATTGATGATTTGAGCGCGCCACTGGCAACGGTAAACGATATTTATGCTCAGATGGAAACCGACTTGAAAGCGGCAGCAAGCACCTTGCCTATTAGTTACGATGCCATTGAAACCGGCAGAGCCACTAAGGGAGCGGCCTTAGGATTACTAGCGAAGGTCTATCTTTTTCGAGGCAAATGGGATTTGGCTTTAGAAGCCAGCAGTCAATTGGAAACGCTGGGTTATTCTTTAAATACCTTATATGCCAATAATTTTAATGAAGCCCATGAAAACGGATTGGAGTCGGTATTTGAAATTCAGCATTTATCGGGACAAGTGCCTTATACGGGTAGTTATTTGAACCAATACTTTTCACCGAGTGGAAATAACGGCTATTTTTTTAATGCGCCTACGGCCAATTTTGTAAATGAATTCGAAAAAACCGCTGCTCAGGTTGCGGATCCTCGATTGGATTATACGGTAGGGAGAGCCGGGAACAAATGGGTTGACGGCCAATATTATAACGTACAATGGTCGCCCGCCACTGGCTATTTGGACAAAAAGCAATCGGCAGCGGTCACAAGCGGTCCTATAGGCGATGGCGGATTGAATTATGTCTTTATGCGTTATGCAGAAATCCTATTGATCAAAGCGGAAGCCTTGAATGAATTGAATCGAGGAGCTGAAGCCCTAATTCCTTTAAATAAAATCAGAAAAAGAGCCCGAGAATCCTATCTCTATGATATCAATTTAGCGGGTTATGGAAGCATCCCTAGTCAATTATTACCGGATGTAACTGACAGTAGCCAATCCTCTTTGCGAGATGCGATTCGACACGAAAGAAGAGTAGAATTGGGATTGGAGTTTCATCGGTATTACGATATTATGCGCTATGGAAAAAGCTATTCGGAAAACGCTTTGGGAAGTCAAGGTTTCAATTTTACTAGCAAGCGCTATTTTCCTATACCACAAAGTGAAAGAGACACCAATACGAAAATTTAATACTAATCTAAATACTTTAACCCTTAAACCTTAACATTAAACATTATGAAGACAAAACCATTTTTAAAATCGAAAGCCTATTTAATGGCCGTTCTAATTGGAGGACTATTTTTTGTGCAGAGTTGCAGTAAATCAGATGCGCCACCAGTAGTTGTAATTAATAAAGCGAGTCTGCAGGCAGCGATTACAGCCTCAAGTTCTACCTTAGGAGCAGCAGTCGAAGGGAGTGCTCAAAATCAGTATTATATTGGATCTAAAGCCCCTTTTCAAACTGCTTTGGATTTGGCGGCCACCATCCTAGCAGATCCAACTTCTACTCAGATCATGATTGACAATACCGTTATTGCTCTGAATCAAGCCAGTGCTTTATTTGCTACTAAAATCATTGTACCTATTGACCCTACCAATTTAGTAGGCCAGTGGACTTTTGATGCCGGTACTGGAAATATTGCTAAGGATTATTCCGGAAATAATTTCGATGGAACTTTTGGTGTTGTTACAGGAATGGGCGGTGGCGCTAATCCAACATGGACCACAGACCGTTACGGAAATGCTAACAAAGCACTAGCTTTTGACAAGGGATCAAAAATTGTAATTCCTTACAACACTAAATTAAACCCTGTTAAAATGTCGATTTCTGTATGGGTAAAATTAGCCGAACAAAGAAACAACAAGATCATGGGATTGTATGCTTGGAATGGCTTTAAATTTGAAGTTCAAGATGGGAATAAAGCTTTCTTTACTGGAGCTACCATGGGACCAGAAACAATTTATGACCGTGATTTTGCTGGAGCGAATCCATTGACTTTGGCTACTTGGTTTCATTTAACAGTTACTTTTGGTGACGGACACAATATCTTTTATGTAAATGGAGTAAAGGTTCAAGACTGGGATAATACACCAGGTACTTTGAGAACGATATCCGGACATGATTTAGTTTTTGGTGTTGATTGTGACCAATATTCTGCTATAGACACTAATTATGATGTGGATCACATTATTCCACTTGCTTGGGGTGGTTATTTCCACGGTTCTATGGATGAGATCCGAATTTACAAATCGGTATTAACGGATTCACAAGTTAAAAGCATTTATGATATTGAAAAGGCGCCAAATTAAGCAGCTTTATACCTATTGAATCAACAAGTGTTGGGTATAGTTTTAGAAATAGAGGGGTGTTTTTATTATAAATTCACTTCTCTATTTTTTTACTAGATCCTATTTTATTCTGTTTGAAAGAGCAGAAAGCTCCTAATTTATATTTATACCTTACGATAGCCAGTCTATATAGCTTAGTCTGTATTCATTTCTTGTATAGTATTCCAAGAAATACTATACGAATCAAAATTTTATCTATGTCATTTCTAAGAAACAACAGGTCTCTCTTATTGGTCTTTTACTTTCTTTTTATTGTATCCTGCAGTAAAAGTGAAGAGGTCGTTCCAATTGTTCCTGCCCCAGTAGGCATCAATTTGAACCACTTCAATCATCTGTATGAGGAAATCAATTTTAAAGGAGAAAAAGTAGGCATTATACATCTCTATAGTAATTATCCCTCCTATGAATTTGAAGGAGCCGCTAATGAAGGATTCACTTGTGTGGATGATGTGGCCCGAGCGATAGTGGTCTGGTCTGAGTATATTAAGGTATATGGAAGCGATGCTGCCAGTTTGGATAAAATCAAAAAATTAAGTTTATTTGTTTTGGATTTACAAAATGAGAATGGCTATTTCAACAATTTTATTGGGAGTGATTTGAGTATAAATACCACTTATCCCACTTCGGTTGCGACACTTAGTTGGTGGTCTTTACGCGCTTTATGGGGATTAGAAACGGCCTATCCGCTTTTAGCTCAGGAGCCCTTAGTCCAGCAAAGAATAAATACCGCAATGAGCAAATTACTGACAAATATCAGAAGGGATTTGCCATTAGTGGAGGAAAAAACAACAGTAGTTGATGGTATTGAAATGCCAAGCTGGTTGCTAGATCGATATGCAGCGGATCAATCGGCTTTATTAATAATAGGATTAGTCCGAAATTATGAAAGGACCTCCAATGTAGAGGACCCACTATGGATTGCTTCTTTGGCCCGCGGAATTATGGTTTCTCAAAAAGGAGATACGGATCATTATCCGTATGGGGCTTTTATGAGTTATACTAATAATTGGCATGCTTGGGGAAACGATCAGGCTTATGCCTTATTAATAGCGGGACGGGCATTGAACAATCAATTGTATATTGATAGTGCGCTTCGTGAAATAGAGGGCTTTTACCCTAAATTGATTCGAAGTGGATTTGCAGAATCCTTTAGTATACGGGCTATTGGTTCTAATTATGAAGAGATCCGAAGGTCCAAATATCCGCAAATCGCCTATGGAATACGACCTATGGTTTGGGCAGCTGCCGAAGCCTATCGCTATTCTAAAAACAGCAGTCATTCGGCTTTGGCCACGAATTTGGCTGCATGGTTGTCGGGGACAAACGATGCCGGAATAGCGATTTATAATCCAGGAACGGGAGTCTGTTTTGATGGCATCGATGGACTAGGTTCCGTCAATAAGAATTCGGGTGCCGAATCGACCATTGAAAGCCTACTAGTCCTCTTAGAAATCGAAAAATTAAGAAAATTATAAGCATTGAAATTAAACGTACACCCTTAAATTTAATGCGATAAAACTAGATTCATGAAAGATATAGCCCAACGGTTTATAGAAAACCCTTTGTTATCACCCGCTGATTTACCCCCAAGCCGAGAAGGCTTAGAAATTAGTTGTCTGCTCAATCCGGGGGTATTTGAATATGAAGGAAAAATCTGGCTGATTGTTCGGGTAGCAGAGCGTCCTACACAAAAAGAAAATACGATTTCCTTTCCTA
>CANEZU010000170.1 GCA_947444255.1 Flavobacteriaceae bacterium
ACCAAGCGCTCATCAAGTTTAATCGCTGTATTTGAATCCATATTCTCCACCGTTCCGCCTATCAAATAGCGTTCTCTATCTTCAGAATCTTTGATTTGCAAGCGATAATCAAGCGTATTATTCGCTATTGTACCAGTCAATTCAGTGTGTGCTATAGTAAAAGAAGGGTTTTCAATTTTGTCTATTAGCAATTTATAGACTAAAGCATCTTGCTTGTTTTCAATTTTAAATTGCGCATTTGTGATGCTATTCGTATCATAAATTAATTTTGGAACAAACGCTTCCAAAAAAAGACTGTCAGACACCGAATTGTATTTCCCACGTATTCTAATAGGTTCTAAGCCTTTGATTTCAGGAAGCAATTGCATCAAAATAGGATTGTTTTTGAAAGCCAGACTAAAATCAAATTGCTGCGGTTTAGTACTTACTTTAGCACTTTTGAGCTTTAAATCATAATATTTCGAGACCGAATTATTCAAGCTGTTGGCCAATGAACTAAGGCTGTATTTTCCTTTGATTTCAGCCTCTAGGAAAGGAGAACTTAACTTTATGGAATGGATATCGGCTGTTGCCAAAGCCTTGATCTGAATGGAATCGATTTTGAATGCTCCACTAGGATTCGTGATTTCTAGATTTCTGAAATTTACATTTCCGTTGAGATAATCGAAGGAGGTATTAGAAAGTTCGCCCTCCATTTGGCCTCTTAATTTTAAAGTTCCGGCATGAAGATTTAGTTTTTCAATATCGGCAATAGCTAGATTTAATTTTAGTTTTACAGCAGGATATTTGTCTCCAAATCTTCCATTGCTTGCCAAGTCAAAACTCAGATTAGGGTCTTTCATTAGTAAATTCGCTTTGAATTCACCATTTGAAATAGCCGCTTGTACAAACCCGTTTTCGTAATTGTATTTATTATAATAGGCACGAATGAGTTTTGCACTCATAGTGGCATTGGCTGTTTTAGGATTTAATCCGCTTCCGCTTACTTTAGTACTTACACTAATTTTTCCTAACGTTTGGTCTTTTATAAGTTTTCCAAGATCAAAATTTGTTAAGTTAGCTTCTCCCTCGTAGGTTTCCTTATTTTTTCTCGTCTGATTAAAATTAGCTTTGATTTGGGCTTTTCCAAAGGAACTATTCAAATTCAGATTAGTAAAAAAGTCGTTGATTCGACCTTTGAAACTTCCGTTTAAAGCTAATACCGGAGGCAATTGAATCGTTTTTGGAATCGTTCCAGCGGGAACAAATCCCTTAATATCTTCGGCGGTAGATTCTAATTTTTGGATGCTCCAGTCGAAATAAGCATTTTTAGCATCAGCTAAACCTATTATTTGCCCGTTGGCGCTGATTTTTGTTTTTCCAATTCCGCTAACTTCAAGCTCGGATACCCTAATTTGATTGAGGCTTCCTTTAATCTGACTGCGGATTTTTAAAATAGCATTGGGATTGCTTTTAAAGGGATTGCTTTTGGCCAAATCAGGTTCGAAAAGTAAAATGTCTTTGAATCCAATTTCACTTCCCTTAATTGAAGCATCGATTTTTAAAGCACCATTTTTCAGGCTTATCGAATCAACAGACGTATAGCCCAAAATAATTTCATCCTGCAAAAGACTCTGCGGCGTTTTTAAATATAATTTTCTAAGATAAGCTGATTTTGGACCGTAATAAAATTCGGTTTTCAAAGACTGAATACGTAAACCGCTTTTTTCTCGAACTTTGAAAGCATAGATAATCCCGGATAGCCTAGTCGAAGTGTATTCGAATTTTTCAGCATCCAGATTAAAGTCTAAGATATCCAAATGCCTGTAGTCGATCCCTTTTTTTAATGCCAGACTGTTTTCGTCATCAAATTTAAAATCGATTCCTTTTAGATCCGCCTGATTTAATTTGACCTTCCAAGATGCTGTTTCAGTAGCTGTATTTGCTTTGGTTCCTAGGAGGGCTTCTTTTTTCTGTAATTTCCCTAATATCAGACCGCCTTTCATGCCGTTGATTTCAAGACTTTCCAAATCAATATTTTGATTTTTCAGATCCAATAAATTCATTCTAATCGCCACTCGTTTTAAAGCTATTTTACTCCCAATTTTGTTTTCGTCCTGATCATAGCAGATGTTTATTTTGCGGAGATCAATTCTTCCCAATTTGATTTTCAAACTAGGTCCCGCTTCAGCCTCAGAGGCGATTTTTGGATTAGTAGCTACAAGCCCTTGTTTCAGCTTTAAATTCAGACCCTCCAGTTTTATTTTTGGAATTTCGAAAGATAATTCAGCCAAATCGAATTTTGTGATTTGAGTTTCAAAATGATGAAAACTAAGCGCTAAATCATTTTTGAGAAGGGCATCCTTGTAGCTTAATTTAATTTTATTAAGATTGATCCGGCCAAAATGAATCGTCATCGGCCTTGATTCCGGTGCTGATTTATCAGTGCTTGCAAATGCTTTGATGAGGAAATCAAAATTAAAAACACCTTCCTTGCTTCTGCTAATATGGGCCTCAATTCCGCTCAATTCAATAGTGTTAATCTGAATCCTATGATTTAAAAGAGATAATAAATTAAGGTCTACCGCTAGATTTTCGCCATAAAAAAGACTGTCCTTTTCTGGACTTTCGATAAATACTTTTTCTAAAACAAAACTCCCGGGGAACTCGATGTCTATTCGGTCAATGCTCACTTTGGCAGCTGTTTTCGTATTTAAGTAGCCCACAATTTCGTCCCTAATCTTATTTTGAACAGGAGAAATTTGGATTAGTAAAGCCAATAATACGACTAATGAAAAAAGGAAGACGAAAGTCCATAGGATAATTTGCAGGCCTCTTTTTATATGTTTTTTCAAATGAATGCTCTTAAAAGTTCTTGTCGCTAATTCAGGCATAAATCAATTTCGAATCCGATTTATTTCTCCCAAATAGCGCACTAATTTTGTAATATACGTGTTATTTGTGGGACTAAAAAAGATTTAATTTTTATTGACTTCCAACTTATCAATTGTTAAATAGATTAGAGCTTAATTTTCTTATATTTGTTCCTTTAAAACAAGTGTCTTGTGAGCCAAATAAATAAATTGAAAATCCTGAATGATCCCATTTATGGATTTATAAGCATACCGAATCCTTTAATTTTTGATTTAATTCAACATCCTTATTTCCAGCGTTTACGACGCATTTCCCAAATGGGATTGTCTTATTTAGTGTATCCTGGAGCCCATCATACCCGTTTTCATCACGCCCTGGGTTGTATGCATATTATGCAAAAAGCAATCGAAGTCTTGCGCTTCAAAGACGTTTCTATTTCTAAGGAGGAAGAAAATGCTTTATATGTTGCTATTCTTTTACATGACATTGGTCACGGCCCCTTTTCACATGCCATGGAACACAGTATCGTAGAAAATGTAAGTCATGAAGCAATTTCGCTCGTGTTTATGGATAAATTGAATACCGAATTTGACGGACAATTAGCTTTAGCTATCCAGATTTTCAAAGGCGATTACCATCGGAAATTTATGTTGCAATTGGTGTCCAGTCAACTCGATATGGACCGAATGGATTATCTGAAACGCGATAGTTTCTATACAGGCGTTGCCGAAGGTAATATCAATTCCGACCGATTAATCCAAATGATGAATGTGGTCAACGATGTTTTGGTGATTGAAGAAAAGGCGATTTATTCGGTAGAGAAATTTCTAATGGCCAGACGCTTGATGTATTGGCAAGCTTATTTACACAAAACGAGTCTGGTAGCAGAGCTCATTTTGACCAAAGTCCTAAAAAGAGCCAAGGAATTAACTCAAAAAGGCATCCTTTTGCCCTGCAGCGAATCGCTCTTGTTTTTTATGCAAAATAAAGTCGAATTAGCCGATTTTGAAAATTCAGTTTTGCAAAAATTCTCCGAATTAGACGATTATGATATTGTAAGTGCCTTGAAAATGTGGAAAAATAATGATGATTTTATTCTGAGTTCCCTCAGTAAAATGATTATCAACAGAGATTTATTGAAAATTAAACTGAGTAGCGATAAATTTCCAGTCGAAGAAATTCACCTCTTGACCGAACGATTTTCTAAAGAAAATAACATCTCTCTTCAGGATACCCATTATTTTATTTTTAAAGGTAAAATAAAAAATCAGGCCTATAGCAAGGAAGCAGAACCGATTAGAATACTTAAAAAAGATAAAACGATTGAGGATGTCGTCGAAGCTTCCGATCAGTTGAATATGAAAGCCTTATCAAAACCAGTCACGAAATATTATATTTGTTATCCAAAACAACTCCTATAATTTCAACAACTAAAATCAATTTTTTATATTTTTGCGACAATGAAATTTACAGCAGAACAAATAGCGGGCATTTTAGACGGAGAAGTTGTGGGGAATCTCAAAGCGGAAGTTTTTAGTTTATCTAAGATCGAGGAGGGTACCCATGGTTCATTGACATTCCTGTCTAATCCTAAATATGCGCATTATATCTATACGACTTCAGCAACAATAACAATTGTGAATTCGACTTTTGTTCCGGAACAGGAACTGACAACGACCCTGATAAAAGTCGAAGATGCCTACCAAGCCTTTTCTAAATTATTGGAATTCTACGATCAGGTGAAAAATAATAAAAGCGGAATAGAACAGCCTTCTGTTATTTCGGAAAATGTAAAATACGGTAGCAACCTCTATTTAGGAAGCTTTAGTTACATTGGGGAGAATGTAAGAATGGGAGATAGCGTCAAAATTTATCCCAATTGTTTTATTGGTGATAATGTTACAATTGGAGATAATGTTACTATTTTTGCGGGTACTCGTGTGTATTCAGAAACGGTGATTGGGAATAATTGTGCCATTCATTCGGGATCAGTAATTGGTTCTGATGGTTTTGGTTTTGCGCCTAATGCCGATGGAACCTATACCAAGATACCCCAAATAGGTAACGTTATCATTGAAGATAATGTGGATATTGGTTCTTGTACTACTATTGATAGAGCCACAATGGGTTCTACAATTATTAGAAAAGGAGTTAAATTAGACAATCAGATTCAGATTGCCCATAATGTTGAAATTGGAGAAAATACCGTAATTGCCGCCCAAACCGGAGTTGCAGGTTCAACTAAAATAGGTAAAAACTGTATGATTGGAGGCCAAGTAGGATTTGCGGGACATTTAACAATAGGAAATAACGTGCGTATTCAGGCGCAATCCGGAGTAGGACGCAATATAAAAGACGGTGAAGTCTTACAAGGAAGTCCAACTTTTGGTTATTCTGATTTTAATAAATCCTATGTGCATTTCAAAAATTTACCGAAAATTGTTACCGAATTAGAAATATTAAAGAAAACGATTAATA
>CANEZU010000171.1 GCA_947444255.1 Flavobacteriaceae bacterium
AAAATTTATGCCAAAGAACATCAGGAATATCCCTGCCGCGCTTTCGATTTAGAGAAAACCCAAAGCACTATGATTCTTGGCGAAGGAGCCGCTGTATGTTGTTTGGAAATCGGAAAAAAAGAAAATGCATTAGCCTTTATCGAAGGCATTGGCTTTGCTACCGAAATTTTAGAACACAATATTTCCATCTCAGCTGAGGCCGATTGTTTCCAGAAATCGATGCGTATGGCCTTGGAGAATACGGATCTATCGGAAGTCGATGTCATTGTGATGCATGCTCCCGGAACTAAAAAAGGAGACCTGACGGAGTACAAGGCGATTCAAAAAGTATTTGGAGCTCATTTGCCTCTTTTAACCACTAATAAATGGAAAATTGGTCACACTTTCGGCGCTTCCGGAATGTTGAATATAGAATTTGCCCTCCTGATGTTGCAGCATCAGAAATTTATTGGAATTCCATTTGTGGATGCTGTCGAAACAAACCGGCCTATAAAAAAAATAATGATTAATGCAGTTGGTTTTGGAGGTAATGCCGTGAGTGTTTTACTGTCACTCTAATCAGATTGCGCTTTGCGATTCTCCAGATCTTTTAATTTTTCATAAATCATTTGGTTTTCAAAACCTTTGCGGAGCAGGAAATCAGAAAATTTCTTCCTTTTTTTTAAAAAATTTGATTCTCTCAGGTTTTCCCAATGTCGCTCAGCCAAAAGATCGAAAGTTTCACTATATTCCTCGAGACTAATTTCTTTTAGGGCAGTATTAATATTGTATTGCGATATGTTTCGAAATTTTAATTCGTTGACAATTCTTATTTTTCCCCAATATTTGATGCGGTGTTTTCCTCTAGCAAAGCTACAGGCAAATCGTTCTTCATTGAGGTAATTTTCGCCAATCAGATACACTACTATTTCATCTATAGCTTCTGGATCGCTCACTAGGCTCCATAATTTTTGAATCACTTCCTTGTGACAGCGGTCTTGATAGGCACAAAAGTGTTCTAGTTTGTGTTTTATTTCGGATATCGTGAAATCGTTTGACATGAGCTTTGAAAAAAGTAAGGATTTTAGTTCCTACTGTTACAAAAATATCTTTTTTTAAGCAAAATGAAGTTTTAAGAGGTCGATATTTCAATATAATTTAGAAATGTTGTTTTAGAAGATAGAATATATAAGGTAGGAATCCAGATGAAATTTTTAAAATAACTGCATATCAGTATCTTAAGTATAAATAGAGTCCGATTTCAATGTCAGTTATTTCTTAAATTAAAACATTTAACAGTTTCGAATTCTTTGGTTTCGAATGGGATTTCAAAGCCTAGCTAATTTTCAATACTTTCTTAATTAAAGTAATTAACATTCTGAAAATAAAGGATGTAGAGGTTTTTAATCCTAGTAAATAGGCACTAAAATCGAAACCGAATCTTTTTTCTTAAGATTGGAACTTGCGATTTTATAATTATAAGATGTTTTTTATAAACTAAAAAGGAGAGTCATATACTAATTTTTATTCTTTCGGGCTGTTTTTTGAAAACAGTACGAAAATTAAAACAATGATTAGTAGTGAATTAGGCTTAAATTTAATAGAGTTTTTCTGCTTGGACGAAGCGAGAGAAACAGAATTCGAATTAATTCTCTCTCTATTATGAAAACAAAATTACTATTATTCGTACTTATGACAAGTCCACTAATTTGGGGGCAAGTTTCTTTAACGGAAGTTTCCCCAACTTCCACTATTAATTTTTCAAATACGATGCAAGCTAGTGTTGGAAATGGGGCATTTACAGGTGCGGGTTTTCAACCCAATCCAAGTTCAGGGCAACTGGATTCTGATGCTTGGTCTATGACAGGGTGGAGTGAAGGAACAATGTTATTTGGAGACACTAAAACTTTATCGTCTGATTTTGCTAGAGGAATCGCATCGGTTCCAGTTGGCACGGGTGGTGTTTATTCCTTTACAGGATCCCCACAATCTGTTGGGAATCCATGTTTAATGATGCAGATGGGCGGAAGTGATTTTGCACCTGGAAGTTTGATATTAAAGATTCAAAATAACGGGAGCTCTGTTATTACAGAGCTAGAACTGTCATATAATTTATTCGTTAGAAATGATCAAGCTCGATCAAGCTCTTTTAATTTAGACTATTCAGTTGACAATGTCGCTTTCGTTGCTGTACCCGCTTTAAACTACACCTCCATAGAGGCTATTGATACTTCTGGATGGATTCAGATTGGTTTAAGCCCTAGTAGATTAACAACTATTTCTAGTTTAAATATTTCCCCTGGAGAATTTTTTTATGTGAGATGGCTCAGTAATGATGTTACAGGTTCTGGTAGTAGGGATGAATTTGGTCTCGATGACATTAATATTGCCGCCACCTTTACCACTAATTGTTCTAGCCCCACGAACCAAGCTTCCGCATTATCAGTAGCCAACATCACAACAAGCACGGCTGATTTCTCCTGGCTGAATGCGGCTTCTACTTCGGGGACATTAGTAGTGATAAGCCCTATTTCTGCCGAATCTACTTCTCCCACGAGCGGCTCTAATTATACGGCCAATAGCAATTGGGCTTTGGCGGGTCAAATCGATGCTAACAATAGAGTAGTTTACAAAGGAAGTGCGAATTCCATTTCAGGGGTTTCTGGTTTAACTCAAGGAACAGAATACGTGGCTAGTATTTATTCTTTTAATAATCCAGGAAGTTGCCATAATGTTGCTAGTCCCACTCAACTTAATTTCACCACACTCTCCAATGGAAATGAAATTAATCTAAGAGGAATTGTAGGCACTAATCCTTCCATTCCTAATGGATCAAATTTACCTATGGGAACCAATAACACTCTTTTTGCAGCTACTAATATTGGCGGAAGCCAATCGAAAAACTTTAGAATTGAAAATACGGGGAGTCTTTCCTTGACCATATCTTCGGTTACCCTAATTGGCGTTCATTCGACTGATTTTACTTTGGGAGGGTTTGTTTCTTTTCCATTAACAATTAATTCAGGGGCTGTATTCAACTTTAGCATAATTTTTAATCCCACCGATACGGGAATTAGAACGGCTACCCTAAGTATTGTGAATGATGATTCTAATGAAAATCCCTATACTTTCAGGATTCAGGGAACAGCTAATGGCCCTGAAATAGAAGTTTCAGGAAGTGGTATTCTAATTCTCAACGGAAGTTTAGTAGTTAGTACGTCTAACAGTACTGATTTTGGGAATGTAAATGTGGATACTGATTTAAGCACAAAAACCTTTAGTATTTACAATATTGGAACGGAGCCTTTGAGTTTATCGAGTTTAAATCTAACAGGCGCTGGCGCATCTGATTTTAGTTTTACAAATAGTCTTCCGCTTTCCTTACTAGCCCATTCAAGCGCGGCTTTAGTTGTAGTTTTCAACCCAACAACAATCGGAATAAAAACCGCTACTGTGAGCCTAACGAATAATGATCTGACCGAAAACCCCTTTACTTTCACGATTAGCGGTCATGCTACAAATTTCAAGAACTGTGCTTTAGGCGCTATTGAGACTATTGCAATTCAGGATTTTGAAAGTACAGCCGCTTTGCCAGTTCTGAATTATACGGTATTACAAAATCCCGGAGCGGGACCCGTTTTTATTGGAGGCGGACAAGCTCGAGGCTCGACTAGAACCAACGATTCTAATCTGTTTAATGGAGCAAGGAGTTTTCAGATTGGGGGTCATTTGACTAGTAGCGGAACGGAATTAGCAACAACTCTTCTTTTTGATACCGTTGATGCGTCCACTTTCCAGGAAGTTAGTCTGCATTTCAAGACGGGTGCTTATGCCACAACCGATAGTCAGGGCTTAGATGGCGGTACAGAAAAAATAACTGTTATGGTGAGTGTTGATGGCGGACTTAATTGGTCGGAAGAATTGAGTGTTTCGGGTAATAGCAATTCCATTTGGGATATAAATTCGGCAACTGGAACTGCAATATTTGATTATGATGGGAACAATATTCGGGAAGCTTTTACTTCCTTTTCCAATTCAATCAATACCGGACCCAGAGCAATACAAATAAATAACATCCCCAATTCTTCGCAGTTGAAGATCAAAATAGTCCTTGCCTTAGATTTAGAAACAGAAAAGTGGGTTATTGATGATGTAGAACTCCTTGGACGAAAACCGTTGATTTCCATTTGGTCAGGTGGAACTTGGACTCCAAGCATACCAACAGCAATAACAAAGGTGATATTAGAGGCTAATTATGATACTGGAGTTAGTGGAAGTATTGAAGCTTGTGAGTGTTTGATTAGTGCGGCTAATACACTGGAGATTAGCGCTGGGAAATATGTTGAGATTCAAAGTAATCTAATTAACAACGGAACTTTGAACATTGCAAATAGCGGAAGTCTGGTACAAATAAATGAGGCTGCACTAAATAGCGGCCTGATTAATATGAGGCGCGATGTGTCGCTTCGGAAGTTTGATTATGTGTATTGGTCCTCACCGGTTTTGAACTTCCCTCTAACTAGTGTTTCTGCGAATACTTCATCAGGACTCATTTGGAAATGGCTACCCACTCAAAGCGGTAATTATGGTATTTGGTCCAATACTCAAGAAAATATGATTAAAGGGAAGGGCTATATTATAAGAGGACCCAACGATTATGATACTAGCGTTCTTCAAAATTTCACTGCCAATTTTTCGGGTGCTCCTAATAATGGAATCATTCAAACCCCTATTGAAAGAGGCGCTTATCAAGGTCTGGATTATGTCAATTCTTTTAATGGAATTACGGTTAGTAAAGAAGATGACAATTGGAATTTAGTAGGAAATCCCTATCCTTCTGCTATTAATGCTTTGGATTTTTTGAAGGAGAATACTAATATCCAAGGTAAAATCTATTTGTGGACTCATGGAACATTACCGAATAGCAATGAAGTAGATCCTTTTTACGGAAATTACAGTTATAATTATTCGCCAAATGATTATATCACCTTTAATGGGACAGGGACTAGTAGCGGGCCAAGTACTTTTAACGGAGCTATTGCTGCGGCGCAAAGTTTTTTTGTTGTGATGAATGATGGAGCTGCAGATGCTAGTCAAAGCGTTCAATTTTCAAATTCTATGAGGAGTCGGGACTATAATAATAATCAGTTTTATCGAACTGGAGACTCAGATTATAAAGGAGTTAAAGAAATAGAAAGGCACCGAATTTGGCTTGATTTGATTGCTAAAACAGGAAGGATAAGCCGAACGCTGATTGGTTATGTTGAAGGGGCAACCTATTTAAGTGATAGGCTATTTGATGCTGAAATTCAACTTGGAAACGGACAGAGTATTTATTCTTTAA
>CANEZU010000172.1 GCA_947444255.1 Flavobacteriaceae bacterium
CGGTTCTATGCCGGAAGTTTTTT
This sequence comes from Flavobacteriaceae bacterium, assembly GCA_947444255.1. Classification (GTDB taxonomy): domain Bacteria; phylum Bacteroidota; class Bacteroidia; order Flavobacteriales; family Flavobacteriaceae; genus Flavobacterium. Next base: position 24 of record CANEZU010000172.1, read on the forward strand.
ATACAACACAGTAGCCTCAAATTATTATAGTTTTGGTGTTTCTAGACCCAATGATTATCTCTTTGAGCACAATCTTTTTGGAAGATCAGAAACAACAGGAATATTTAGTCAGCAATACATCTCCGCTGAAGGTGGATTTAAGTCAATATTAATTCCAGCCGGAGCCAATCAGTGGATTGCGACTACAAATGCTAGTTTTAATATTTGGAATTGGATTGAAATCTATGGGGATTTGGGATTAATCAAGAATAGAAATTCTAAAGAACAACTTTTATATGATAGTGGCATACGATTAAATTTAGTTACCGATTATTTTGAATTGTACTTTCCAGTCTATTCTAACAATGGATGGGAAGTTTCACAGTCAAAATACCCCGAAAAAATAAGATTTGTAGTAACTTTGAGCCCAAAAACCTTGTTAAATCTGTTTACAAGAAAATGGTTTTAATCATGATATCTTCCTAAGTTTATTAAGCATTTCTCATTATAATCTATTTTATGAATTATTATTCCTAAAATATATCTAAAATTAACATTTTTGCCTATCAAAAAGTAAATTATATATTTGTCATACTATTATGAAAATAGTTAGTTTTTGTATAAATTTGTTTGATAAAGCTATAATTTCCATTTATGACACCATTAGAAACCAAAGAGACATTGACATTTGAAGATTTCAAAACAGAGGTTTTAAATGACTATCAAACTGCGATCAGAAGTAGAGAATGTAGCTTATTAGGAAGACGCGAGGTGCTTACAGGCAAAGCTAAATTTGGGATTTTTGGTGATGGAAAAGAAGTTCCGCAGTTAGCCATGGCAAAAGCTTTTAAAAACGGAGATTTCAGATCTGGATATTACAGAGATCAAACTTTTATGATGGCTATAGGTGAATTATCCATCTTAGAATTTTTTGCCGGTTTATATGGTCATACGGATATAAATTATGATCCTATGTCAGCTGGTCGACAAATGGGTGGTCATTTTGTTACACATAGCTTGAACGAAGATGGCTCATGGAAAAATCTAAACCAACAAAAAAATTCAAGTGCCGACATCTCTCCTACTGCCAGTCAAATGCCTCGATTATTAGGTTTAGCCCAAGCTTCAAAAATATATAGAAATGTCGCAGGAATTGATAAAAGCAATTTTTCAGTAGACGGAAATGAGATAGCCTGGGGAACTATTGGAAACGCTTCGACATCTGAGGGTGTGTTTTTTGAAACCATTAATGCCGCAGGAGTGTTACAGGTCCCAATGGTTCTAAGTGTTTGGGATGACGAATATGGAATCTCCGTACATGCTAAATATCAAACTACCAAGGAAAGTATTTCTGAAATACTAAAAGGATTTCAAAGAGATGAATTTAACAAAGGCTTTGAAATTTTAAAAGTCAAAGGCTGGGATTATTCCGAATTGATAGCAACCTACGAAAAAGCAGCAGAAATAGCTCGTGAAGAACATGTTCCTGTATTGATTCACGTAATCGAATTGACGCAACCTCAAGGCCATTCTACTTCTGGTTCTCACGAAAGATATAAGAATCCAGCGCGACTCAAATGGGAATCTGATTTTGATTGCATAAAGCAAATGAAATCCTGGATGATAACCTATGGCATTGCTTCTAAAGAAGAAATTGATTTAATCGATGTCAAAACAAAAAAAGAGGTACAAGAAGGAAAAAAAATAGCTTGGAATTCCTATGTACTTTCTTTCAAAGTAGAACAAAAAGAATTAATTGATTTACTAGAAACGCTTTCCGAAAAAAGCAACAATACAAATTTAATCAAACCGTTTATTTCGGATTTAAATTCTATAAAAGAACCTATCCGGAAAGAAATTCTAACAACGGCACGTAAGGTCTTACGAATTATTGGAAATGAAGATGCCAGAAAAGAACTTTCAAAATGGATTACTAATTATATCAATAAAATACAACCTAAATTTAGTTCCAATTTATATTCTGAATCCGAAAAAAATGTTTTTTCAGTTAAAGAAATACTTCCAAATTATAACGAAAATGCTGATTTGGCAGATGCTCGTTTGATATTAAGAGATAATTTTAATGCTATTTTTAAAAAATATCCCCAAGTGATGATTTTTGGAGAAGATGTGGGGGCCATTGGAGATGTCAATCAGGGATTAGAAGGCATGCAGGAAAAATATGGCAAACTGCGAGTGGCTGATGTCGGTATACGAGAAGCAACAATTATTGGCCAAGGAATTGGAATGGCTTTAAGAGGTTTACGACCAATTGCCGAAATTCAATACTTGGATTATTTGCTTTATGCTATCCAAATTATGAGTGACGATCTAGCCACTTTACAATACAGAACCTTTGGAAAACAAAAGGCTCCACTCATTATTCGCACAAGGGGACACCGACTTGAAGGTATCTGGCACTCTGGGTCGCCAATGGGAATGATTATTAACGCGATTCGTGGTATTCATATATTGGTACCAAGAAACATGACTAAAGCTGCTGGATTTTATAATACTTTGCTAGAAACTGATGAACCCGCTTTAGTAATTGAATGTTTAAATGGGTATCGTTTAAAAGAAAAAATGCCTACAAATTTAGGGGAATTTAAAACTCCAATCGGGATTGTAGAAACCACTCGTTCAGGAAAAGATATCACTATTGTTTCTTACGGTTCTACTTTAAGACTCATCGATAATGCTGCTCAAGAATTATCTGAAATGGGCATTGAATGTGAAATAATTGATATTCAATGTCTTTTGCCATTCGATATAAATAAGGATATTTTAAAAAGCATCAAGAAAACCAATCGTTTATTAGTGATAGATGAAGATGTGCCTGGTGGTGCTTCTGCTTATTTATTACAACAAATTATTGAAGTTCAAAATGCTTATGACTTTTTAGATAGTAAACCACAAACCCTTTCCGCAAAAGCGCATCGCCCAGCATATGGAACCGATGGTGACTACTTTTCTAAACCTTCCGTTGAAGACATCTTTGAAAAAGTGTATGCTATGATGCAGGAAGTAGACCCTATAAAATTCCCTAGTCTTTATTAGAAAATAGCTTTATATATTACAAATAATTAAATCTCAATTCAATGTAGTTGGGATTTTTTTGTGCCCATTTTTAAATACAAACCCATTTTGATCTCTTAATTAAAAGTTATAAAATGAAGCCGTATTACGACTTTCAGCTATTTATCGTTATTTTAGTCGATATATCCAAAAAATGAATGCACTAGAAACTATTTTATCTGCCATACAAGACATAAAAGTGATACCAGAATCGGTATCGTTAGGTCTGTATTCCCCATTAGATTTATCAATTAATAGCCCTGAATTAGTAAATATTAATCTTGAAAATTCTAATGATTTTGAAAAATTTATTGAAATTTATTTGGCTAAAAACAATTCCAAAGTAGCATTTGGAGGTTATAACGAAGAACGCAATTTATACAAACGATCCGAAAATTTTAATATTGAAGCTAAAGAAGAACGCAACATTCATATAGGTTTAGATTTATGGATAAAAGCCGGAACGCCAATTTTAGCAGCCCTCAAAGGAGAAATTCACAGTTTTAACAACAACCTAGGTTTGGGCGATTATGGCCCTACAATAATCTTAAAACACATTATTGAAGATCATGTTTTTTACACTCTTTATGGACATTTATCTCTAGAAAGTATTTCTGATATAGAAATTGGAACAGTATACGAAAAAGCTGATCCTATAGCTACTCTAGGATCAGCCTTAGTTAATGGAGATTATGCGCCACATTTACACTTTCAAATTATAAAAGATTTAGATTTTAATTATGGTGATTTCCCTGGAGTTTGTTCTAAAACCAGACGGAATTACTATTTAGAAAACTGTCCCGATCCTAATATTCTTTTAAAATTACCTACACAATCATGAAAAAAATAATTCTAATAGTCTGTTTGCTCTTTCTTATAGGATGCAAATCAAAACAGGTAAAATCAACACCGACAGCTAATTTAAAAATGAACGAGCTTCAAATTGATGATCTTACTATTTTAAAAGTAAATCTCGCAGAAGTTGATAATACCCAAAAAACAAAAGCTCATGCTTTAGGAACCCGAATTTTGATGGCTTGCAATACGTCAAATTTTAAACCATTTAACGAAAGTGAAGCTACTCCATCGGTTATAAAAAATGCAAATAGAGATCGCCTAACAAAAACTTGCTTGAAATTCAGATTGCGATATGGTGATTTCAAAGAACTTGAATTAATAGCCGTATATAAAAATTATATCAACCAGACTACCCTTTTTAGATATAAAGCTTTGTATGAGAAAAAAATAGCAAATAAGGAATTCCATGTTACTTTAAACAATGAGAATAAAGTGTCATCTATAAAATCGATGGATTGGTCTGAGTCTTTTGAAACTGATTATCTACCTAAAGCAATAAAAGACTCCGATGAATTATAAAGTATGCTATCTGCTGATTTTTATTTTTTCTATAGCTGCTCAAAGTCAGCAAACCATAAAAATCAAGAACACAAATTCATATCAAGCAACTAATAGTTGGGATTTTGTTTGTAAAAATTATGCATTGACTGGAGTTACATCTGTTCAAATTATAAATACTTTAAAAGGCGGAACTTTAAAATTAGCTTTACAAACAACAGATCCTAATTTTATAATTAGCGGAACAGTCTATGTTAATCTCTTTGATAATACTTTGATAAGTTGTTTTGATAAGGGATTAAGAGAAAATAATGGTAACCAAATCATTAGCTATTATACGCTTTCTGAGGTTGAATTAGTAAAGCTTAAAAAATTTGATATTCAATCCATTCGGTTTAATATAAAAGGAAATCCAACAAAATTTAGCAGTCAGATTGGTAATTTCACAGCAGTAAATTCAAATAATTATTATGCGATTACTTACGATAAAAGTAAACGAATTTTTGATACGGCGCGCGAAATAAAGGCACTTTTTGAAGCCAAATAACAGCAATCAAGATGTGTGAATTATATAAGATTATTTAATAATTATATAACAATTGAAATATCAAAAAACTAGAGATTTGAATCGAATTAAAAATAAAAATTCTTGAAATTATATATTAAATACATGGTGAGCAATCGCTGTAAGATGGCCGTTAAAGAGGAATTAAGAAAACTAGGTCTGCATTATATAGTGGTTGATTTAGGTGAGGTTGAAATCATGGAAAACATCAGTTTGGCGCAAAGGAATCAATTAAAAATTGATTTACTTCAATCTGGTCTTGAATTAATGGAC
>CANEZU010000173.1 GCA_947444255.1 Flavobacteriaceae bacterium
CTGCATCTTATGTCTATGATGCCAATGCAGGGACGTTAACTCTTACAGGTATAGGTGCTTATTTAGGACTTCCTAAGGCATACAACGGAGGAGAACTTTCCGCTCCAGGCGCTCCCTCAGCTCCAGAAAGTAGAACTTATTTGGTTACTTCTCTGACAGCTAATTTATTGACTTTAGATATTGCTATTAATGGAGCTGGTTGGTGGCGTTTTATATTAGCTAAACAAGCTGCATTATCAACTACTAGTTTCAATGCTAAAAATATTAAAATATATCCTAATCCAGCTTCAAATAACATAAGCATTCAAGGGAATTCTTCTATAGAAAGAGTATCACTTTATAATGTGTTGGGTCAGGAAGTTCTATCTAAAAGTCCTAAATCAAAACAAGTATCTTTAGATATTTCAAATTTACAAAACGGTATGTATATCGTCAAAACTACAAGTGAAGGTGTAATTTCTACTTCTAGAGTTTTGAAACAATAGTTTTTATTTAATTTTGATTGTTGCAATTTAAAGGCACGTTTTGAAAAATTCGTGCCTTTTTTGTGCTTTTATCTGAATTTATTTATATTTTTATTCCAATTATTTTCTATTCCCAAAAACAGATGTTAAAAAATATATTGTTCCGCTATTGCTATTTTCTATTACTTGTTAGCAGTTGTGGTTTTTCTCAAGAATTACCGCCAATTATAAAATATCCAGCAAGCAGTTATGGTGCTGGAAATCAAAACTGGATGATTTCACAAGATAAAAACCACTTTGTTTTTTTTGCAAATAACGAAGGCCTTCTAGAATTTAATGGAAGCAACTGGAACTTATATCCATCGCCTAATGAAACAATCATTCGGTCTGTAAAAGTTATTGATAACCGTATTTATACTGGTTGTTATATGGAATTTGGTTATTGGACCAGACAATCCAATGGACAATTAAAATACAGTTCGCTTAGTGCTAAAGTGCGAAGTAAAATTCAAGATGATGAACAATTTTGGAACATTTTAAATTTTGATCAATGGGTTATTTTTCAATCGTTGAACAAGATTTTCATCTATGACACTAAAACAGGACTGTTTACTATCATTAAACCTAAGAATGATATTATTAAAGCCTTTAGAACAAATAATTCTATTTATTTTCAAACGGTTGGAGATGGCTTATTTGAAATTGAAAATGGAAAAAGTAAGCTGGTTTCCAATAATCCAATTTTGAAAAGCAACCGCATCGTTTCAGTTTTTGCTATTGATGAAGGACTATTAATTCAAACACAATTTAATGGTTTTTATAAACTAATAGGTTCCGAACTATCTAAATTTGCAACAGAAGCAGATTCTGAAATTGAAGCCAGCAGTATTTACAGCAGTCAATTATTATCTGACGGAAGTTACGCACTTGGAACTGTTTCGAATGGAATTTTTATTTTATCAAAAGAAGGAAAGGTAAAATATCATATTACTCAAAATCGCGGTCTAAGTAACAATACAGCACTTTCGTTGTTTGAAGATTCGGATAAAAATCTATGGGTAGGATTAGACAACGGTATTAATTGTATTAATATTCAATCTCCAGTTCGAAGTTTTTCAGATGATACTGGTAACTTAGGAGCCGTTTATACTAGTAAACTTTACGAGGGGAAATTATACATAGGTACTAATCAAGGTTTGTTTTATAAAAATTTTGGATCAGAGGATCAGTTTAAATTTATAAATGGTACTAAAGGTCAAGTTTGGTCTTTGTTTGAATACGATGGAAGTCTTTTTTGTGGACATGATTCTGGAACATTCTTGGTAGAAAACGCAAGTGCAAATCTTATTTTTTCGCAATCTGGTACTTGGAAATTAGTAAAAGTGCCTAATCATAAAAACCTCTTACTTCAAGGAAATTACTATGGATTGTCTGTTTTAGAAAAAATCAACAACAAATGGATTTTTAAAAACCGAGTTTTAGGATTTAACTATTCTTCCCGCTATTTAGAAATCAATAATTCTCTTGAAGTTTTTGTAAGCCATGAATACAAGGGCATTTTCAGATTTCAACTGGATAATAACCTAGCTAAAACTTCTGTTTTTACAACTTTTAAAAGTCCAAAAAAAGGAAAGAATTCCAGCTTGATAAAGTACAATAATGAAATTTATTATGCCTACAAAGAAGGAGTGTTTAAGTTGAATTCTAAGACTAAAAATTTTGAAAAAGATCTTGTTTTGAGCTCTGTATTTGATAAGGATGAATATACTTCAGGTAAAATGATTGTGGACAATTCGAATAAAATTTGGTTGTTTTCTAAAAATTATATTGATTATTTTTCAAAAAGTAAACTAAGTAATGAGCTAAAGCAAAATACAATTCCTATTCCAGCCTCCTTGACCAATTCAATGTTGGGCTTCGAAAACATTACTCAATTGTCTAATGCTTTATATTTAATTGGTACTGTTGATGGTTATTACACCATTAATATAAATGATTTAAGTTTTAAAAATTATACTGTTTCCATTTCAAACATTAGCATTAATAAATTAAATAGTAAAACATTTAATGCCTCTATTCAGGGCGAAGGAAGTTTTAAGCATAATGAAAACAATGTAACATTTAGCTATACAGTGCCAGAATATAATAAATATATAAATGCGGAATATCAATTTTTATTAGATGGATTACAGGATGATTGGAGTGAGTGGAGCGCAAAACCATCAGTTAGTTTTAAAAATTTATCTCCTGGAGATTATACTTTTAAAGTAAGAGCTAGAATTGCAAATTCTAGCCCGGAAAACACGGCTAGCTTTTCTTTCACAATACTAAAACCATGGTACGCGACTAATATTGCCCTTTTAGTATATTTTATTCTAATCTTGCTGATTGCCAATTTTATCAACAAAGCCTATGGAAAGTATTATGAAAAGCAAAAGGAAAAATTAATTGAAGAGAATAATTTATTATTAGAAATTAAAGAACTTGAAAACGAACAAGAATTGATGATGATGCGCAACGAACAACTTTCACAGGATGTTGATACTAAAAGTCGCGAATTGGCCTTATCTACAATGAGTTTAATCAATAAAAACGAATTGTTAAATCTAATTAAAGAAGATTTAAAGAAAACCGCTGATGAGAGTAAAAATATAAAGTCAGTTATTACTACCATAAACAATAATATTTCAGAGGGAGATGCTTGGAATGTATTCAAAGAAGCTTTTGATAATACCGATAAAGACTTCCTTAAAAAGGTAAAATTAGCCCACGCTTCCTTAACCCCGAATGATTTACGACTTTGTGCTTACTTAAGACTGAATCTTTCGTCTAAAGAAATAGCACCCTTACTCAATATATCCGTTCGAAGTGTAGAGATTAAGCGCTATCGTTTGCGTAAAAAAATGGAATTATCCCATGTAGAAGGCTTAGTAGAGTATATCTTGTCCTTCTAAACCAGTATTTAGAACCTCAAAAAAACTATACAATACCACAACAATAACGGTTTCGAATTTTGTTTTGGCGACTTAGTTTCTTTAAATTTCATTAGGTTAACTCTAAATATTGTGTTAAAACTCTCAATTATTTGTGAATTCAGAATTTAATTACAATTTTTTATGAGTTGTATGTTTTTTGTTGTGGTTATTTTTGATTTAAAATCAGTGGAAACTTATATTTTTATCATTCTTAAATCAATATAATATGAAACACAAAATTTTATTAATAGCTTTCCTTTTAATCTCATTAATGGGCTTTTCCCAAACAATTGAAATTAGCGGAACAGTTCTCGATGCCAAATTAGGAACTCCCTTGCCTGGAGTTAATGTACAAATTAAAAATGCAACAAAAGGGACTTCAACTGATTTTGACGGAAAGTTTAGTCTGTCTAAAATAGTCAAAGGCTCTTTAATTGTATTTTCTTATATAGGATATACCAATTTTGAATACAAAGTAACGGACTCAAAATCGAATGTTAGTATTTCGTTAAAAGAAATAGCCAGTACCCTTGATGAGGTTGTAGTCATTGGTTATGGAAGTCAACGTAAAAGAGAAGTTACCGGAGCTGTTTCTGTTGTAGATAGTAAAACTTTGGAAATCTTGAAACCGGTTAAAATTGAACAAGCTTTACAAGGAACCGTTTCAGGGGTTAATGTAACTACAACTTCGGGAGCTCCTGGGGCAGCATTAGATATACGAATTCGTGGTATTGCTACAAATGGAGATAACAGACCTTTGACCATTATAGATGGATATGTAGGAGAACTTGGTTTGCTAAATCCAAATGATGTTGAGACCATCACTGTTTTAAAAGATGCTCAAGCTGCTATATATGGTTCTACTGGAGCCAATGGTGTTATTCTTATCACCACTAAAACGGGTAAGAAAAATTCTAAAGCTAGAATTTCTTATAATACCTATTCCGGAATGCAAGAAAGTTCCAGAACCTTGAATACTTTAAATGGAACCGAATATGCATTATTGTTGAATGAAAGTTATGCAAATGGTGGTAAAGCTCTTCCTTATCCAAATCTAAGTGGTATTGGTAAAGGTACCAATTGGCAGAAAGAGGTTTTAAGTAAAAATGTACCTATAATAAGTCATGATTTATCCTTTACAGGAGGTTCGGACAAAGTAACTTATGCGGTTAGTGGTTCTCATTTAGACCAAGAAGGAATTATAGGAAAAGCGAAATCAGGCTTTTTAAGAAATACGGCTAGAATTTCGTTAGGAGCCGATATTACAGACAAATTGAAATTAAAAACCAATGTCATCTATACTTATTTTGATAGAAAAACATTGCCAGAAAACGGAAATGCGTCGGTATTAATGAATGCAGTTAATAGCCCCTCCACTTTAAGTCCTTTTAATCAAAATGGTGATTATACCATATTGCCAACATCAGGCCTAGGAAATGAAATGATTAATCCACTTGCGCAAATTACCAATTCTTATAATGATTATAATTTTAAAAAATTGAGTGGAAATTTCGGTTTAGACTACAAACTTTTTAAAGGTTTTGTTGTTTCAAGTACTATGGGATTTAATACTTCCAATAGTGAATCCAAAACTTTTGCAAAAATTGTAAGCTATGGAGGAAAAGTATTTGATGTTACACGAAGTTCTGTTTCTCAAAGTGCCGTAAATAACAACGATTATTCATTTGATATTTTTGGAACGTATACTAAAAAAATAGCCGATAAGCACAACATCGTTGCGACGATTGGAAATACTATTTTTAAAGAA
>CANEZU010000174.1 GCA_947444255.1 Flavobacteriaceae bacterium
AAGCAATGCAATGTGGAGCTCCAAGTGTCACAACAACAATTGGAGCTGAATCTATGTCAGGAGCTCTTCCTTGGAGTGGAATAATAGCAGATGATGCAAGTGCTTTTGCAGAAGCTGCGATTGAATTGTATGTTGATGCGGAACAATGGAAAAAGGCTCAAGTGAATGGTATTGAAATTATAAATCAGCGTTATGTGAAGTCTATTTTCGAATCTGATTTTGTAAATCACTTATTAGCTGTTCAAAAAAACAGAGTTGAGCACCGACAAAACAATTTCATCGGTCAGATTCTAATGCATCATACGGTCTCAAGTACTAAATACATGTCCCGTTGGATAGAAGCTAAAAACAAAAAATAATCCGCTTCTTTCGAGAGCGGATTGTGTTTGGAAACCTAAAACTATAGATTACCATTTACTTTGACATCTCAACAAAATATTTGTAAAATAAAGGAATAGTTTCTATTCCTTTAAGGTAATTGAAGATTCCAAAATGTTCATTTGGGGAGTGAATGGCATCACTATCTAAACCAAATCCCATGAGAATGGTTTTGCTTTTTAATTCTTTTTCAAACAAGGCTACAATTGGAATGCTTCCTCCAGAGCGAACTGGAATAGCAGGAACGCCAAAAGTTTCTGTATAGGCCTTGTTTGCTGCTTTGTACCCAATGCTGTCCGTTGGTGTTACATAACCTTGTCCGCCATGATGAGGCTTTACAGTCACAGTTACACTAGCCGGAGCAATGCTTAGGAAATGTTTGGTGAATAATTCGGTGATTTCTTCCCAATCCTGATTTGGGACTAATCGCATGGAAATTTTTGCGAAAGCACTACTTGCAATAACAGTTTTAGCACCTTCTCCGGTATAGCCACCCCAGATTCCGTTTACATCAAGTGTAGGCCGAATTGAATTTCTTTCGTTCGTCGTGTACCCTTTTTCGCCATAAACATCGTTGAGTTCGAGAGCCTTTTTAAAGTTTTCTAAATTAAAATGAGCCTTAGCCATTTCGGATCTTTCCTCATCAGATAGTTCTTCTACTTTATCATAAAAACCAGGTATTGTTATGTGATTGTTTTCATCATGAAGTGAAGCAATCATTTTAGTTAAAATGTTGATAGGATTAGCAACAGCGCCACCATACAAACCGGAATGTAAATCACGATTTGGTCCTTTTACTTCTACTTCAACATAACTCAAACCACGTAATCCGGTAGTAATTGATGGTTGTTGATTGGAGATCATTCCGGTATCAGAAATTAAAATCACATCATTTTTGAGTTTTTCGGGATTTCTTTCTACAAACCAACTCAAACTTTTAGATCCAATTTCTTCTTCACCTTCAATCATAAATTTAACATTGCAAGGCAAAGTTTTAGATTGTACCATATATTCCAAAGCTTTTACATGCATGTACATTTGGCCTTTATCGTCACAAGAACCACGTGCGAAAATAGCACCATCGGGATGTATTTCTGTTTTTTTGATTACAGGTTCAAATGGGGGTGAAGTCCATAAAGCGATTGGATCTGCTGGCTGAACGTCATAGTGTCCATAAACTAATATTGTTGGTAATAATGGATTTATTATTTTTTCACCATAAACGATAGGGTTTCCCGGGGTGTCACAAATTTCTACGAAGTCACAACCTGCTTTTTCTAAGCTATTTTTCACAGCATCTGCAGTTTTTATGATGTCTTGAGAATAGGCTGGATCAGCACTTACGGAGGGCATTTTTAATAATTCTATTAATTCATTAACGAAACGGTCTTTGTGTTGTTGAACGTACGATTTTATAGTATCCATTTTATAGTGTTTTAATAAAATCAAAAGTACGAAAAACTGAGTCAACAATTTTTTGATAAATTGCTTTGATAGTAAGAACTAATGCTTATATTTGCACCCACAATTACGCGGATATGGTGAAATTGGTAGACATGCCAGACTTAGGATCTGGTGCCGCAAGGCGTGTAGGTTCGAGTCCTATTATCCGCACAAAAAAAGCTTCTCATTTGAGAAGCTTTTTTTATTTGTTACAATGTGGATAAAAATTTTGCTATTTCAATTAAACTCTTTTCGTCTTTTAGAGAGTAATCATTTTTCTTAAAAAATAAATTAAGTTCTTCTTTCTTTTCAGGAAATAGCTCTTGAATTTGTTTTCTGTTTTTGGAAATTTTTACTGGTATTTCACCTTTTATACTCAAATAATACTCTTCATTTGCCTTAATCATTCTAGTAGGAACAAAAGATTCATAGGAATTTTTTGGTTCTTTCCCTTTTTGTAAGTTGACTTTATCTCTTCGGTATAAAGCAATTTTATTTTCATTCAAGAGTTCGACTAAATAACCATTAATCTCATTATTATCGATTTTGTAATTTAGAAGTTGGATCTTCTTCTGAGTGGAACTTATGAAAATGGTTTGATAGGGATTCTTTTTTGTAAGAGAAAAAACTTCTTTGTTTTCATTTTCAACTTCTACTTGGTCTGTGTAGGCGTTATAACGAACCATTAAATTTTGTTCGACTCCGGAAACTGTTGCTAATTTAAATTCTTCAACAAAGTATTGTGAACCTTGAATTTTATCTAAATTATTTTTGTTTAAAGCGGAATTTCTGTATAAAGCTCCCGAGTTAGTTGGATCAATTCTATCTAAAATTCCTTGTGCATTAATGTTGAATGTAGCAAGAAGTAATAATAAAAGAGTGTTTAATGACTTTTTCATAATTTTATTTTTTTGATTCACTTATCCAAGCATTTATCTTTTTCTCTAACAAGTCCAGTGGCATTACACCTGATTCCAAAATTATAGTGTGGAATTTTTTAATATCAAACTTAGGGCCCATTTCGGCAGTAGCTTTTTGACGTAATTCCATAATTTTCAATTGCCCAATTTTGTATGACAAAGCTTGTCCCGGAATTGCCATATAACGCTCTACTTCCGAAATAATGCTCGCTTCGCCTTCAGCTTCATTGTCCAGAGAATATTGGATAGCTTGTTCTCTTGTCCAATTCTTACTGTGAATGCCAGTATCAACAACTAAACGTATAGCGCGATGCATTTCGCTGCTCAGCATTCCAAAATATTGATAAGGATCCTGATATAATCTCAACTCTTTCCCTAAACTCTCTGTGTATAAAGCCCAACCTTCACCATAAGCGCCAAACCAGCTAAATTTTCTAAAGTCAGGAAGTTGCTTGTTTTCCTGTTGTAATGAGATTTGGAAATGATGCCCTGGTATAGCTTCATGCAAAAATAAATCTTCATCAGCATATAAATTATAATCATTGATATCTGGAATAGGAACGTAAAAAATTCCCGGACGAGAGCCATCTGCAAGACCCTGATTGTATTCAGCACTTGCTGTTTTTTCTCTGAAAGCTTCGGTTCTTCTTATTTCAAATTTTGTTTTAGGTTGCAGGGAGAATAACAAGTCTACATTTGGTTTTATACGAGCATAAATACTTTCAAAATTAGCAATAACTTCTTCTGGTTTTTTAAAGGGTTTTAATTCTTTTTTATTTCTTACATAATCGAAAAACGCTTTAAGGGAGCCTTTGAAACCGACTTGAGTTTTTACTTTTTCCATTTCCTGATGGATTCTCGCAACTTCTTTTAATCCCAATTCATGAATTTCCTCAGGTGTTTTATTTGTAGTCGTCCATTGTTTTACAAATGTGGCGTATAAAGCAGGACCAAAAGGCAAACTGCCAATTCCACTAGTTGTTCTTGAAGCTGGAAGATATTCCTTTGTTAGAAATTCGGCCATTTTCTCATATTGAGGAATTAATTTAGTGTTTATTGTCTGAGTGTATTGTGCAGTTAAATCCTTTTTTAATGCGTCTGAAAAGGTTGCAGGCATTAATTTTATAGAAGAATAGAATAAGTTATCTTCTATATTTGGAGTTGCCATTTCTGCAAATTGTGGAATCAATTTCGTGGTTAATGCCTTTGGTAAAACGATTCCTTTATCTTTTCCCTTTTTCAAGTAAACTAAGGCCGAATCAATCCAAACGGAATATTTATCCATTCTTTTCAAGAAGTTAGTATAATCCTTTTCCGTTTTAAAAGGCTGTGCGCCGGTTCCCCCGGCAAATTGTCCCATGGTTAGATGCGTTCCCCAAAATTGATGAATGGGCATTAAATTAGTGGGTTGTTTTAATAAGTCTAGTCCAATTTCTGTCTCCCACTTAATGATTTCTTAACTATTTTTTTCTTCCTCTTTTAATTGAGTCGTATCAATTTTAGCTAGGGCAGTTTGATATTTTTCAAAAAAATCTTTTTGTTTTTTCCTAAAACTATCGGTCATTTCAAATTGCAATTGATCATTATACTCATTTTGGCCACTTTGAGTAGCGTCTAATGGACTTAATTCGTTTTTATCGTCAAAATAATTAGCAGTTAATTCAGAAAAATCAACGGTTTTCTCTTTCGGTTTACAGTTTAATAAAAGGGTGGAAATAGAAATGCTAAACAAGAAAATAAATATTTTTTTCATAAAATAAAATTTAGGAGGACTTGATGAAACTTGAAGAATTGTCAAATATATTTCTCTAAAGATAGAAATAATTTGTTGTTAACCATGATATACTCGCGAAAAAACGATTTTTGAGTCTTTTATTTCTAATACTTCTGCGACCAAAAGATCCTTTTCGTTTTCTGCTTTTCGAATGTATTCCATGAATACTCGATCTGAATTTGCGGTAAGCGAACTAACTTTATACTGTAAACTGGGTATTTTGTCAAAAGCTTCTTGCCACCATTCTTGAAGCGATTCCTTTCCTTTAATTAGTCCGTTAGTATCGGGATTTCGTATTTTTAATTTTGGACTGTAATGTTGCGCCTCTTCATCATATCGAGAAAGAAGTTGTTCTAAATTATGATTGTTAAATTCTTCAAACCATTTGAAAGCAATTGATTGTAATTTTTCTTGACTCATAGATTTATTTTTTAAATGAAAAATCCCGCTATAAATAAAGCAGGATTTTTGAGTTGTATTATAAAAATGACAATTCAATGCCAAATACTATTAGGTATTTTTTAAATTGATAATTTCTTGATCGGTAAGTAATCTCCAGTTTCCTCTCGGTAAATTCTTTTTGGTCAAACCAGCAAATGAAACACGGTCAATTCGTAAGACATCATAACTAAAATGTTCAAATATAGAACGAACTACTTTTACATTCGAAG
>CANEZU010000175.1 GCA_947444255.1 Flavobacteriaceae bacterium
AAAAAGAAATAAAAGAAGGTATATGATTTTTAGCGCGATTGATTCGGAGCATAAGAATCCATAGCTATTAGGACCGGTTCTGAAAATCAGCTGTAAAGAATGCGGTTGTTGAGAAGGCTGTTGTGAAAAAGAAATAAAAGAAGGCTTTGATTTTTAGCGCGATTCCATTGGGATCTTCAGAATTCTAAGCGAGTAAGACTTCATCTATTAAGTTCGCTGTAAAGAGAGCGTTAGTTGAGAAGGTGTTTTTGAAAAAGAAATAAAAGAAGGTATATGATTTTTAGCGCGATTGATTCGGAGCATAAGAATCCATAGCTATTAGGACCGGTTCTGAAAATCAGCTGTAAAGAATGCGGTTGTTGAGAAGGCTGTTGTGAAAATGAAATAAAAGAAGGCTTTGATTTTTAGCGCGATTCCATTGGGATCTTCAGAATTCTAAGCGAGTCAGACTTCATCTATTAAGTTCGCTGTAAAGAGAGCGTTAGTTGAGAAGGTATTTTGAAAAAGAAATAAACGAAGGTATATGATTTTTAGCCCGATTGATTCGGAGCATAAGAATCCATAGTTATTAGGACCGCTTCTGAAAATCAGCTGCAAAGAAAGTAGTAGTTGAGAAGGCTGTTTTGAAAAAGAAATAAAAGAAGGCGTTGATTTTTTAGCTTGATTGGTTCGGAGCTTTAGAATTTGAAGTTTGTTTGACACCTTCCAAAAAACCAGCTAAAGAGAAAGCAGTAGTTGAGAAGGTTGTTCCAAAAAAAAGAAATAAGAGATGGTATTTGATTTTTTAGCCCCATTAGATTCGGAGATTATAGCATTTGCAGGCGAATTGTCTTCACAGCATTTGGGGAGCAAAATGGTATTGCACAGTAGTGAAGCTGTGCCCGATTTGACGCAAATCAGTATTGCTATTGTAGGTGTTTTAGAAAGCCGAGGCGACAAAAGCGCAACAGGAACTGTAGATTTGACGGCCATTCGGAAAGAATTTTACGCGCTTTATCCCGGCAATTGGAATGGGAGTATTGCTGATTTGGGCGATTTGAAAGCGGGTAACACTATAGAAGACACTTATTTTGCCTTAGAGAAATTGACCGCACATTTGTTGCGAAACAAGATTATTCCTGTAGTTATTGGGGGTTCGCAAGACCTCACTTATCCTTTGTACCGCGCTTATGATGCCATGGAACAAATGGTCAATTTGGTTGGTATTGACAGTCAATTTGATTTTGGAAAAGAAAGTGAAGGATTAGCTGTAAACTCCTATTTGACGAAAATCATTTTAGAAGAGCCCAATAACCTTTTTAATTATAGCAATATAGGATTTCAAACCTATTATAATTCGCAGGAAGAGATTGATTTAATCGAGAAATTATATTTTGAAGCCTATCGATTGGGGGATATATCCAGCAATATAGCTATCGCTGAACCGATTTTCAGGGATGCTGATTTTGTAAGCTTGGACTTGTTATCTGTAAAATCATCTGATTCCGGAAATTTCACAAAATTCACCCCAAATGGCTTTAATGGCAAGGAGATCTGTTCTTTGGCACGCTATGCGGGTATCAGCGATAAAGTTTCTTTGTTTGGAATTTTCAATTCGAATACTAAAAATTCAGAATCGGCGTTAATAGCTCAGATCGTTTGGTATTTCATTGAGGGTTACCACTATAGGTCGAATGAGTATCCTTTTTCGAGCAAGGAAAGTTATTTGAAATACATCATACCTTATGAAGAAGAGTCCCTTATTTTTTACAAAAGTGATCTAACAGAGCGTTGGTGGATAGAAATACCATTTATTTCAAATGGCAATAATAAATTAAAAAGAAATACGTTATTACCGTGTTCGTATGAGGATTATTTGGGAGCCTGCAATCAGGAATTACCAGAAAGATGGTGGAAAGCCCAGAGGAAGAACAGTCTTTAAAAGGAAGGCAGAAATTTTAAACAGAAGCTAATAAAAATTGCAATTAATCTTACAAAACACCCCAAACAATGCATTTAAACGGACAAAATGACGTTTTATCGATAAAATTGTACATTATTTTAATTTAAAATTTTACATTTGAATTGTTAAAATAAGTTTTATTCCAAATAATAGTTTTTTTAATAAATAATAAATAGGTTTACGCCTTGAAAATATGAATACATACTTAACCTCAGATTATATGAAGAAATTCATTTTATTATCCGTCCTAACGGTAGTGATTATCAGTTGCGGCCGGTCCAGTGACAAGGGAGAATTGGTAGGAGTAAAAGGACAGAAGTGGCATCCCGAGAAGCCTTATGGAATGACCTTAGTACCAGGAGGATCTTATATTATGGGTAAATCGGATGGTGATTTGGCTAATTCACAAGATGCGCCTGCAAAAACGGTAACGGTACGTTCTTTTTATATGGACGAAACGGAGATAACGAATAGCGAATATCGTGAATTTGTTGGCTGGGTAAAAGACTCTACAATGCGCGTACGTTTGGCTATTATGGCAGATGAAATTGGGGGCGGAGCTGCGCCAGGGGCTGCCAAAGCGAAAAGCGGAAAAAACTCTGGAAGTATTGCTGATTTTGCTTTCAACGATGCCGATCCTGCGAAGATGACTGCTTATGATAAATACATGTATGAAAACTATTACAGTTTAGGTACTGATGATGATCAATATGCGGGACGTAAATTAAACAAGAAAGTAAAATTAATCACGGATACCTCTAAGTATCCGGATGAATATTATACCGAAGTAATGGACTCTATGTATTTGCCAATGGCGGAATCCTATAATGGAATGCGTACGATGGACATCAATAAATTAAAATTTCGTTATTCGTGGATGGATATACAAGCAGCAGCGAATGCGAAAACGGGAAAGCGAAAAGATTTCATAAAAACGGAGCAGATCAAAGTATATCCAGACACAACGGTATGGATTAAGGATTTTTCGTATTCTTATAATGAGCCGATGCACAACGATTATTTTTGGCATGAAGCCTATTCGGCTTATCCGGTTGTGGGTGTAAATTGGCAGCAAGCCAAGGCTTTTTGTGCTTGGAGAACCTTGAAGAAAAACACCTATATCAAATCGAAAAAGAAACACGGAGCATTAACGAATAATTTCAGATTGCCTACTGAGGCAGAATGGGAGTATGCGGCACGTAGTGGCTTACAATCGGCGACCTATCCGTGGGGAGGACCCTATACTAAAAATGACCGAGGTTGTTTTATGGCTAACTTCAAACCGAACCGAGGGGATTATGCAGCAGATGGCGCTTTGTATACCGTAGAAGCGAAATCTTTTGATCCCAACAAATACAATTTGTACAATATGGCTGGGAATGTGTCGGAATGGACCGATTCCTCTTATGATCCCGGGTCGTATGAATTTGTATCGAGTATGAATCCGAATGTATCCGATCTAAATAACAAGCGTAAAGTTGTTCGAGGTGGCTCTTGGAAAGACATATCCTATTACCTACAAGTAGGAACGCGTGATTATGAATATTCAGACTCCGCTAGAAGTTATATTGGTTTTAGAACCGTTCAAGATTATATGGGAACGACTGCAACCGGAAGAACAACTACAAAGCGATAAACAGGAAACCCCTTAATTTACACAATAACTAAAATTCTATTAACATGGCACTATTAAGCAAAAAAACAATGAACTTCTCCTATGGAATGGGAGCGGCAGTAGTAATCGTTGGAGCATTATTCAAAATCACACATATCGAATTAGGACCTATAACCGGAAACCTAATGCTTACTATAGGATTACTAGTGGAGGCAGCCATTTTTGCACTTTCAGCCTTTGAACCTGTAGATCACGAATTGGATTGGTCGTTAGTTTATCCTGAATTAGCAGGAGGCGTTGCGAAACCAAGAGAAACTAAGAATGCTGATTTACAAGAAGCACAGGGGCTTTTGTCACAGAAATTAGATGCTATGTTAAAAGAAGCTAAAATTGACGGAGCGTTGATGGCTAGCTTAGGCGACAGTATAAAAAACTTTGAAGCAGCAGCAAAAACGATCGCGCCATCAGCAGAATCCTTGGCATCGACCCGTAAGTATAGCGAAGAATTGACTTTGGCGGCTTCACAAATGGAATCTTTGAATAGTTTGTATAAAATACAATTGGAAAGTGCGGGTAGAAATGCGCAGATCAACAATGAAGTTGCAGAAAACAATTTGAAATTGAAAGATCAGATGCAATCCTTGACATCGAACTTGTCATCATTGAACAATGTATATGGCGGAATGTTATCTGCAATGAGCAACAAAGGGAACTAGTACTCGGGTACATTTTTATATACAAACCAATTAATTAGAAAAAATGGCAGGAGGAAAATTAACCCCTAGACAGAAGATGATTAACCTGATGTATCTGGTTTTCATCGCCATGTTAGCATTAAATATGTCCAAAGAAGTATTGTCTGCATTTGGAATTTTAAATCTCAAAATTGTAGAATCGAATTCGCTTACGGATACCAGAAATGCAGGTTCTTTCCAGCAGTTAGCCCAGAAAGCGCAAGATCAACCGGGACAATACGGGGATAAAAAGATTAAAGTAGAAAAAATCAGAGCCCTATCAAAGGAATTGAATGACTATATCGAAAACCTAAAAACGGATGTTACTAAGGGGTTTGAGCGTGATAAACAAGGGAACTTGCCTTATGAGCAGATGGATAAAGGTGATTTGATCGATCGCAAATTTTTCACCGGAGACCGTGTTAGCAAAGAGGGACAGGAATTTTTAGACAAAATAAAAAACTATCCAACACAAATTAAGCAAATAGGAGGAAGCTCTATTGCGGAATCGGAGATGGTTAAAATAGAAAAGCGTTTTGAGACGAAACCTGTTTTTTCGGAAAAGGCGAATGCTAATTTAGACTGGATTGATTATAATTATAAAGGGTATCCTTTGATTGCTACCATCACAAAATTGTCTCAGTTGCAGGCCGATATCAAAGCAACAGAAAGTGATGTAATGAGCGGAATGTTCCAATCGTCCTTAGTAGCAGCAGCTTCTTTAACGGCTTATCAGCCGATAGTTGTACCGGACAAAACGGTATTCTTTCAAGGAGAAGCGGTAACGGGGAAAATTATACTTGGAAAATTCGATCCTTCATTGAAAGCGAAATCGGTAGTTGTGAACGGAAGCAGCGTTGCTGCAGAAGCGGGACAAGCTAAA
>CANEZU010000176.1 GCA_947444255.1 Flavobacteriaceae bacterium
AAGTGACAATGTTTTGACAAGTGCTGATGCTATAAAAATCATTATTAACTATTTTAAAACTACAAAACCACTAATTGAATATCTTAATAAAGCCATAGAATTCGAAGAATAGTAACCTATCCGCTAACAGCAAATGAAAGCAAGTAGTTATTTCGTGCTTTTTAGAACAGTTTCGGTTCTGGAAATCTATAACTACGTATAGCTGCAAAAGGATTAACCTTCGGTATTCTTTAACAAAAAAATCCATTAACAAATCATATTTGCTAATGGATTTTTTATAGGTATGAACTAAATATTATTTGTTCATTACATGGTATTTAATCAAACCATCAATAGGTCTTCTCAATACGTTACCCAGTTTTAAACCGTGTTTTGTCATTACTTCTTCTAATTCTTCTTTTAAATAAAAAGCGATTGAACCAATAAAATGAACCGGAACTTCTCTGCAATTTTCATATTGAGTAATATAAAATTCTATAAAATCTTCCATTGCGTTTAAAATGATTTTTCTACAAAATTCATTTTCCTTGTGCTGAATCATAAATTTAGCAAAAGTGGCCAAATACGCATTTGGATTGGGTAATTTATACAAACTGTTTTTTATAAAATCTGGATCTAAATCATACTGTTTTTCAAATTCAGCAGCAAGTTCCTTTGGCATTTTATTGAAATAATAACCTCTTATCAATTGACGTCCAAATTGATTGCCACTACAATCATCCATGGCGATATAACCCAAAGATTGTACTTTTTGATGCAATATTTTCCCGTCAAAATAACTGCAGTTAGATCCCGTTCCCAGAATACAAACTATCGCTTTTTCATCCTTCGGTGTCGTAGCATAAACAGCCGCATAGGTGTCTTCATGTACAGAAATAACCGCATTTGGAAAATAGTCCTGGAACACTTTTACCAGATAATTTTTCATTCTGTCCGTTCCACATCCTGCTCCGTAAAAAAACAAATGAGAAACCTGATTCTTATTGTGTAAAATATCAAATTTGTCATTCAATCGGGCTACAACTTCTTCTTTGCTCAAAACTTCCGGATTTAATCCTAAAGTTTGAGTCGTAAACAAAACTTTCCCGTTTTCGTTTATCGAAATCCAATCTGCTTTTGTTGAACCACTATCGACTAATAATTTCATAAATTGAGTTTTTAAATTCCCGGAAACTCGGGCTTAGAATCTATTATTAAGCGGTTTTTCTTAATTTTGATTCTAATTAATATTTGGTTTTGTTAGTTTTTGTTGACCCCTATATTAATTGAATCCCTCGCATTTTTACGGAAATTAAAATAAATAGCGGATATAAATTTAAACTGAAATGAATTTCAGTCTAAAAGGAAAAAATCCCGTCAGTATATACCAACGGGATGTAAATATAATTATTTTAAGTTGGCAATGTGTACTGACAAATCAATTAATTTACTTGAATATCCGTACTCATTATCATACCAAGAAATGATTTTGAAGAAAGTAGAATTTAATCCAATTCCTGCATTAGCATCAATAATAGAAGTTCTCTTATCAGAAACGAAATCTTGAGAAACAACTAAGTCTTCCGTATATCCTAAGATCCCTTTCATGCTAGTTTCAGATGCATTTTTCAATACAGCCATAATTTCTTCATAAGAAGTTTCTTTAGCAACTTTTACAGTTAAATCAACAACAGAAACATCTGTTGTTGGAACACGCATTGACATACCTGTTAATTTACCATTCAATTCAGGAATAACTTTTCCTACTGCTTTAGCAGCACCTGTAGAAGATGGAATAATGTTAACACTTGCAGCACGTCCACCTCTCCAGTCTTTTCTAGAAGGACCATCAGTTGTCATTTGTGTAGAGGTTGTAGCATGAACAGTAGTCATCAAAGCTTCAACTATACCAAAATTATCATTAATTACTTTAGCTAATGGAGCCAAACAGTTAGTTGTACATGATGCATTAGAAACGATCAAATCAGAAGCTTTAGCTTCAGTATGATTAACTCCCATTACAAACATTGGCGCATCAGCCGAAGGAGCTGAAATAATTACTTTCTTAGCACCACCTTTGATGTGCTCATTTGCAGTTTCGATAGTAGTAAAGAAACCGGTACATTCAGCAACTACATCTACTCCAACTTCATTCCATTTTAAGTCAGCAGGATTTCTTTCTGCAGTAATACGGATGTTTTTTCCATTTACAAAAAGTTGTCCGTCTTTCACTTCAACTGTTCCATTGAAACGTCCGTGAACAGAATCGTATTTTAATAAGTAAGCCAAATGGTCAACATCTAATAAATCATTGATTGCTACAACTTCTACATTGTCTCTGTTAAATGATTCTCTAAAAACAATTCTTCCTATTCTTCCAAAACCGTTAATTCCTAATTTTACTTTTGACATTTTATTTAATTTAATCGTTTATTATTCTTTTTATTACTCTGAATTCTGAAGTATGAAACTCAAATTATCTTAGGTTGACATAATTTCTGAAACTCTCAAAAGCTCTCTGTCAATTTCTGTTTTTCCTTTAATTGCCTGCTCTATTGGTGTTAGGGTTACTTTATCGTTTTGTAATCCTACCATATAGCTTGATTTTCCTTCTAATAAAGATTCTACTGCTTTTACACCCAATCTACTGGCCAAAACTCGATCAAAACAAGAAGGTGCACCACCGCGTTGCATGTGACCCAATACAGAAACACGCACATCATATTCTGGTAAATTGGCTTCTACATAATCTTTTAACTCAAAGACATTTTTACCAATTTTGTCTCCTTCTGCAATAACTACAATACTAGATGACTTTCCTGAAATTTTACTTTTACGAAGCGATTCTAACAATCGATCCAAGCCTAAATTTTCTTCTGGAATCAGAATTTCTTCGGCTCCCGCACCTATTCCAGCATTCAAAGCAATATGTCCGGCATCACGTCCCATTACTTCAACAAAGAAAAGACGGTTGTGTGAACTAGCCGTATCTCTAATTTTATCGATAACTTCAACAACGGTATTTAAAGCCGTATCATATCCTAATGTATGACTCGTTCCAAAGATATCATTGTCAATAGTTCCCGGAATTCCCATAACAGGAAAACTAAACTCCTGATGAAAAACCTCTGCACCGGTAAAACTTCCGTCTCCACCAATGACTACAAGAGCGTCTATTCCTTCTTTTAATAAATTATCATGGGCCTTGATACGGCCTTCTGTAGTCATGAAATCTTTAGATCGGGCCGATTTTAAAATAGTCCCTCCTTTGTTAATTATATTATTGACACTTCGAGGTCCCATTTCTTCAAAATCCCCTTCAATCATCCCTTGATATCCTCTGTAAATTCCGATACATTCTATATCGTGAAAGGCACAAGTTCGAACTACCGAACGAATAGCAGCATTCATTCCTGGAGAATCACCTCCTGAAGTCAGAACACCAATTTTTTTAATCGTTTTTGTCATTTATTTCTGTATTAAAATGTAAATCTAGCAAACACTAATCACTTTTTGGGCAATGTTTTTATTAAATTAATAGTCCCTCTTAATTTCAAACGTTATCGTTAACAAGTTTCGTACTTCTTAAATTAGATCCTTCCTTTTTTGAATTAGAATAAGATTTTGAAACCCACAAATTAGTGAAAAATAAGACACTTATAAGAATTGAATAATTATTAGTTAGCAAAGGAATAAAATCTGTTAAAAATTAACTATAAAAAAAGAATATTATAAATTAGTAAATCCCTGCTTTGTAGTCCTAAATTAATCTTCTTCTAATACCGCTTCACTGTTTATTTTAGGACTATCAGTCTTCTTTTTACTTTTCTTAGGAAAGTTGATGTATTCTGGTTTTAAATCCGAATCCGGAACATTTGTTTGATTTCCGGAGTTTACCCTATCAATCAACGTCTTTTTAAATATCTTGTTAACCAATTCTTTAAAGGTGTCAAAATCAACCTCATAAGAAATACCAATGCCCTGGGTATATCCAATACCTTGTCCAATATAATTAATGTCGTTTTCCTTGTTAAATACCCGAAGATTCATAGTTCCGTCCTCATTTACACGATACTGAACTTCTACATCTCCTACAATTGCCGATTGATTAATTCCACCTACCGGTACGCCTAATTTTCCATTGATGGTAATTCTTTCGTTTACCTTACTGGAAACGGTAACTCCAAATCGTCCATCGGTTTCGGTGCCTGGTGTTCGGTCGGCAGCCACAATATCTACACCTACAGATATTTTATCGCCTTCGTCTTTAAAGATATTCCCAAAAACAGTACTGAAATTCTCATATAAATTATTGGTAATCGTCGATTGATTTAAACCAGCAACACTCAGAAACCCACCAGTAGAAAGCAAAATAAGAGCCTGTGTACGACGAACGTCTTTATCGTCAAGTTTAGTCTGGATTTCTGATTTTAATATCGAACTTACCGTGGGGAAATTAATATCAAAATCGGGCTCCGGATTGGCTAAATTACCTTTTATACCAATCACAACTTCTACGGGAACCTTTTTGTTGAATGAAGCATTTTCTAATAATACTGCCGGATTAGCTGTAGTTTTATATACCGCATCCAAATTCAAAACTGCACGCATAGGATCGCCTTCCCATACTATGGAACCTCCTTTTTTGACATCAAATTTCTTGTTGATTAATCCGCCATATCTAAAATTATAAGTTCCTTCATAGGCTTGAAAATCCCCCCACATATTAAACTTACCCAAGGTGTTAATCTTAAACAATAAGGATCCATTCCCGCGCCCTCTCATCCCATGTCCGGAATTTCGATCTAATATCACTTCGACCTCGGCATTTGGCGTAATATCAAAATCAAATTCCAATTCCAATCCGTTGTAATTCCGAACCTGCCTTTGAATACCTTTGGCAAGATTGTATTTATCCTCCTTACTGATAAAATGCATAAAAGTATTATCTCCCGAGGAGGCGGTTTCATTTATAGGGATCTTTATAGAAGTTCCTTTCTCTGATTTAGCAGCAACCTTAATAAACAAACCGTTTGTAGGTCCTTTTATTGTAGCATATCCATCAATAAAAGCCGTCCCAAAATATGCCGCATCCTCACTATCTTTAGTATCTAAAACCAGAAGTTTATTCGAATTAACACGCAAATCCAGTTTCCAGTCGCCAAAATC
>CANEZU010000177.1 GCA_947444255.1 Flavobacteriaceae bacterium
CTGATAATTGTACTGCAACTATAACAGGAACTACTTCTGATTCTTTGACTTATTCTACTCAGGGAACCCATATTATTCATTGGAACTTTGATGACGGAAACGGTAATTCAATTACAGTAAATCAAAAGGTGATAATAAAGGATACAAAAGCCCCTATAGCTGATATTGCGTCTTTAGAAATTGTTATTGGAGAATGTTCTGCTAGTATCAGTTCAATTCCGACGGCAACTGATAATTGTACTGGAAATATTATTGGAAAAACTATGGATTCTTTAACAAGAGATACACAAGGAACCTCTACTATAACATGGACTTTTGATGATGGAAACGGTAATATAAGCACTCAAACTCAATATATAATTGTAAAAGATGTTACCGCTCCAATAGCAGCTATTGCTAAACTTTCTAACATAAGTGGACAGTGTTCAGCTACTGCAATTCCTCCAACGGCTATTGACAATTGTTCCGGTTTTATTATTGCTACTACAACTGATTCATTGACAAGAAACACACAAGGTACTTCCGTAATTACATGGATTTTCACTGATGCTGTAGGAAATACAAGCTCACAAACTCAGAATTTGATCGTTACTGACACTGAAGCTCCTGTTGCCAATTTAGCAATTTTAGAAACTATAATTGGACAATGTTCAGCTACTGCAACACCTCCAACTGCTACTGATAATTGTGCGGGAACTATTATTGCTACAAGTACAGACTTGTTGACAAGAACAAATCAGGGTACTTCAATAATTACTTGGACATTTGATGATGGAAATGGAAATACTAGTATTCAAACTCAAAATATTATAATTAAAGACACTATTGCACCTATAGTCAATAATGCTAATTTAGAAAATGCAATTGGAGAATGTTCTGCCACTATTACTGTTATCCCAACGGCCACTGATAATTGTGCCGGAATTATAACTGCTACAACTGAAGATTCATTGACAAGAAATACGCAGGGAATATCTTCTATAACTTGGACTTTTAATGATGGAAATGGAAATACCAGTACTCAAAATCAACAGATTATTGTTAAAGATGTTAGCGCACCTATTATTCCGGTTTTAGCTGATGTTACTGGCGAATGTACTGCTACAGCCTTAACTCCAACGACTTCTGATAATTGTACTGCGACTGTAATTGTAACTACACCGGATCCTTTGACATATTCAACTCCGGGAACTCATATTATTCACTGGACTTTTGATGACGGGAATGGCAATACCTCTTCTGCTAATCAGAATGTGATTATAAAAGATATTACAGCGCCTATTATTCCAGTTTTAGCTGATGTTACTGGCGAATGTACTGCTACAGCCTTGACTCCAACTATTACTGATAATTGTGCTGCGACTGTAATTGTAACTACACCGGATCCTTTGACATATTCAACTCCGGGAACTCATATTATTCACTGGACTTTTGATGATGGGAATGGCAATATCTCTTCTGCTAATCAAAATGTGATTATAAAAGATATTACAGCTCCTATTATTCCAGTTTTAGCTGATGTTACAGGCGAATGTACTGCTACAGCCTTAATTCCAACTACTACTGATAATTGTGCTGCGACTGTAATTGTAACTACACCGGATCCTTTGACATATTCAACTCCGGGAACTCATATTATTAACTGGACTTTTGATGATGGAAATGGCAATACCTCTTCTGCAATTCAGAATGTAATTATAAAAGATATTACAGCTCCTATTATTCCAGTTTTAGCTGATGTTACAGGCGAATGTACTGCTACAGCCTTGACTCCAACTACTACTGATAATTGCGCTGCGACTGTAATTGTAACTACACCGGATCCTTTGACATATTCAACTCAAGGAACGCATATCATTCACTGGACTTTTGATGATGGGAATGGCAATACCTCTTCTGCTAATCAGAATGTGATTGTGACATCTCCAAATAGTCCTATTCAAATTAGCAGTTCTCTAGCCGATTGTAATGAAAATATTGATTTACGAATTGAATTAAGCTCATTATTACCTTCTTCAATTCCATCAGGTGGAAATTGGTCTGATACTAATAATACAAATGGATTAATTGGTTCTGTCTTTAATCCATATCAAGTTCCGATTGGTGATTATATTTTTAAATATACTGTTGCCGATGGAGGTTGCTCGAAAACGGTAGATGTCACGATGACTGTAGGAAATAATTGTATTGTTTTGCCTGCTTGTTCCTTTCTTGTTCACAACGCTTTCTCTCCAAATAACGATAATATAAATGACGTTTTTGAAATAGAAAACATAGAAAACACAGAATGTTTTCCAACTAATAGTGTAGAAATATACAATCGTTGGGGTGTACTTGTATTCGAAACTAGACAATATGACAATAATAGCAGGGCTTTCCGAGGTATTTCTGAAGGAAGAGCAACGGTTAATAAATCTTCTGATTTACCTACCGGAACTTATTTTTATATTATTGAATATACCGAAGCTGGTGGTAATACAATCAAAAAAGACGGATACTTATATTTAAGTAGATAATTCATACCTAACTCAAATCTAATAACTGAGGTGTGAAAATCCTCCTGTTAAAAACAATAAATAATGAAAAAAATACTACTAATTTTCGTACTGATATTTTCTACAGCTGGAATTTATGCGCAGCAAGATGCTCAATTTACCCAGTACATGTACAACACGATAAATATCAATCCCGCTTATGCTGGATCCAGAGGTGCATTAAGTATATTTGGTCTTCATCGAACACAATGGGTTGGATTAGATGGAGCTCCAGTAACAAATGCTTTGTCGATAAATTCACCAATAAACAACAGTAATTTAGCTTATGGATTATCTTTTATAAATGACAAAATAGGTCCTACTGTCGAAAATACCATTTCAGTTGATTTATCCTATACTATAGAAACTTCTGATACCTATAAATTGTCTTTTGGAATGAAAGCAACTGCAAACCTATTTAATTTGAATATTGCTGATCTTAATCCTGCGATTCGAGCTGATGCACAATTCCAGAATCTTAATAATAAGTTTTCTCCAAATATTGGTGCTGGAGTCTATTTTCATTCTGATAAAACGTATATCGGTTTCTCGATTCCTAATTTTATTGAGACTAACAGATATAATGATAATGAGGTTGCTATTTATAAAGAAAAAATTAATTACTATTTTATAGCTGGACATGTCTTTGATATTAATAGTAGCATCAAATTCAAACCAGCTTTACTAACAAAAATGATTGAAGGTGCTCCGATTCAATTAGACCTTTCGGCAAACTTTATGTTTAATGAAAAATTTGTACTTGGAGCTGCATATCGTTGGGATGCTGCAGTCAGTGCAATGGCTGGTTTTCAAATTTCAAATAGTATGTACATTGGATATGGTTTTGATTTGGAAACTACTAAATTGAGACATTACAATTCAGGTTCCCATGAAATTTTCTTACGCTATGAATTATTCAACAACTTTAATAAAATTATATCTCCTAGATTCTTCTAAAACGGCAACATTATGAAAAATAAAGTACTAATATATATCGTAATTTGGAGTGGTTTAATAGTTACTATAAATGCTCAAAATGGACCACTTAAAAAAGCGGAAAAACAATATAATAAATACGCCTATGTAGATGCTATAAAAACTTATGAGCATATTGCAGAAAAAGGATATAAATCATCTGATCTTTTCGAAAAACTAGGCAATGCATACTATTTTAATTCTAATTTAGAAAAAGCTGAAAAATGGTATTCTGAATTATTTGCGATTAATGAAGAAGTAAGCACCGAATATTACTATCGCTATTCTCAGTCTTTAAAATCTGTTGGCCAATATGCAAAAGCTGATGAAATGCTCGTGCTTTTTCATAAAAAAAATGCCGAAGATTCAAGAGGTACTGTTTTTAATAATCATAAAAATTATCTTGAAATCATAAAAGCAAATTCCGGAAGATACACTATTGAAGATGCTGGAGTTAATTCTAAATTTTCAGATTATGGAAGTTCCTTTTCCTTAAATAAATTAGTATTTACATCTTCAAGAGATACAGGAAGTTTTTCCCAGAAAAAACACAAATGGACTAATCAATACTTTACTAATCTTTATTCTGCTGAAACTAATTCAGACGGAAGTCTATCAAAACCTGTAAAATTTGATAAAAATATTAATTCAAAATTTCATGAATCTACGCCTGTTTTTACTAAAGATGGTAAAACAATGTATTTTACAAGAAACAATTATTTAGATGGTAAAAAAGGAAAAGATTCAGAAAAAATGACATTGCTTAAAATCTATAAAGCAAGTTTAGAAAATAACAAATGGACGAATGCTATGGAAATTTCTATTGATAGCGATAATTATAGCACAGCACATCCTAGCTTAAGTTCAGATGAAAAAACACTGTATTTTGCATCTGATATGCCAGGAACTTATGGACAGTCCGATATTTTTAAAGTTTCAATTAAGGAAGATGGAAGTCTAGGAACTCCAGAAAACTTAGGCACAACTATTAACACTGAAGGAAAGGAAAGTTTTCCGAATATAAATACTGATAATGAATTGTATTTTGCTACTGATGGTCATCCTGGATTAGGAGGTTTAGATGTTTTTGTTAGCAAATTAAAAGAAAATGGAAGCTTTGGTGAAGCTATAAATATTGGTGCACCAGCAAATTCTCCTCAAGATGATTTTGGTTATATTATAGATTCAAAAACAAGAATTGGATATTTAACTTCAAATCGAGATGGAGGAAAAGGAAGTGATGATATCTACAAGTTTTTTGAAACCCGAAAATTAAGTTGCGATCAAATTTTATCAGGTATAATTACTGATTTGGAAACAAATGAAATCTTAGCCAACACAAAATTAACTTTATTTAGTGACACTTTTGGTATGATTAAAGAAGGACTTTCTGATGGAAAAGGGTTTTATTCATTTGAAGTAGAATGTGGAAAACCTTATTTTATTAGAGCCGAAAAGCTTGAATATGCTACCAAAGAACAAAAGGTTACAATTACATTAGAATCCGGAAAAACAGATTTGCCAATTCAATTAGAGAAAAAAATAAAACCGGTAACAATTGGTGATGATTTAGCAAAAACATTTGGAATAAAAATTATCTATTTTGATCTTGACAA
>CANEZU010000178.1 GCA_947444255.1 Flavobacteriaceae bacterium
AAATAAACCTATCGTACAAAACAAGAATAGTGGACTCAAAATTACTAAGCCGAAAAAGGAGATCACAAAATCAATGAATCGTTTAAAAAAGGACTTATACATTTTTTTCTAGTTTTTTATATTCTGCTAAAATGGCTTCCCAAACTAGTTTTTGTTCATAACGGGAACAAATCATTTCACGTGATTTTTTTTGTAATTGAACTCTATATTCAGGCTTCTCAATCATGTTTTTCATTGCAGCATACAATGCTTCAGTAGCTTTGATTGGTATAATTGTTCCGTTCTGACCCTCAATAATGATTTCATTACAACCATTAATATTTGTTACTATACATGCTAAACCCATTGCTCCAGCTTGCAGCACCACATTTGGAAAACCTTCTCGATAACTTGGAAAAACTAAGGCTTCCGAAATTCCAAAATAGGGTCTTACATCTTTTTGAAATCCAACAGCAACAATACTTTTATTTGACTTTATATCAGCCAGAGTTTTGGAACGCAATGGATCTAAATCTGACTCTAAAGGACCTACCAAAACTAACTTGATAGCATTGGTTTCAGAGGATAATTTCTGAAAGGCTTCTATTAACTCATTTATTCCTTTATCTCCAACTAAACGTCCTACGAAAACAAACACAAAATCATCAGGTCCAATTCCTAATTCTTTTTTTAATTGTTGCCGCTCTTCATCAGCTATCAAATCAGGATTAAAATACGCCACATCAATGCCATTAACATTGCCATTAGCCAATACTTTTAAAGGCTTTTTGGTGATCTTGTAGGAAATTAAATCATTGGCTACTCCCAAACCCTCCGGGTATATATGGGTTGCACAAACACAAAGCAGTTGATCCATTTTAATTAGAATCGTTCGCAGTAAACCTTTTTTGCTGGGAAAAATAAGCCCTGTAAAAGTATGTATTCGAATAGGAACTCCAGCAATTTTTGCCGCGATCATGCTCAACAAGCCTGCTTTTGGTGTAATCGAATGAACTAGTAGTGGTTTTTGTTTACGAAATAAAAATATTAATTTATAAAGAGATACTAAATCCCTCAAAGGGCTAATATTTCTCTTTATTCGTATGTCTTGCGTTTTAACTTTTTCTCTTTTAGCAACCTCTTTTAAATGTTCATCATAACCGGAAACTGCTCTAATATCATAAAAATTATTCAGATAGGAAAGCTGACCCTTTAATAAAACATTTAATGAAACGGCGACCGTCGCTGTTCGTATTACTATTTTTTTATTCATAAACTTTGTACAATTGAATCAACTTGTCTATCGTATGCTTGATATCAAATAGCTGTGCTCTTTCAAAACAAGTAGCTGCCACTTGATTGTAATAATTTTCATCGGATAGTAATTTAGTAATAAGGGCTGCCAATTCTCTTTCATTTCCTTTTTCAAATAAGAGACCCCCACCTTTTACAACACTTGACAAACCACTAACATTAGAGGCTATTACTGGCTTACCTACGGCCATTCCCTCTACTGCTGCCAAACCAAAACCTTCCCAATTGGAGCTCACTACCGAAATATCAGCAGTTTTCAATAAATTTAGGACATCAGTTCGTACACCAAGAAAAAACACGCGCTCCTCTAAATTAAGTTCCTTGACTAGTACTTCACATTCCTTTCGTAATAAACCGTCACCAACTAAAATCAACTTTATATCTGACTCTAAATAGTGCAGGGCCCTAATGCTGGTTTTTTGGTCTTTTTCAATTCTAAAGCCTGCAACCTGAATTATTAGTTTATCCTTTTTATTAATCGAGTGCTCCTCAATTTTATCTTTAGGCGAAACTTCTGCCTTATTTATTTCGTTTAGATTAACTCCATTTGCTATGACAACAAATTTTTGTTCGTTAAGTTTCGTATGAGCTAAAAAAACATTCTTAACGTCTTCTGTGATACAAATTATTCTACTGTAAAAGGAATATACAAATCGCTCAATGTATTTAAACCATTGGTTTTGAATGCGCCGATTTGAGGTGCTGTGCTCTGTAAAAACCAATTTAACTTTCGATAAACTTAAAATCTTAGCAAATACAACCCAATACTGAGCTGGAAACAAATGAACGTGAATTAAATCGTATTTGTTCAAATAGGGAATAATTTTAAATAGATGTAAAGGGTTATATACGGACCTTTTGCCAAGTGAATAAATGCCACAACATTTTAGTTCTTTCAACTGACTCAAAAAAGGAGAATCCGATCCGTCCAATAATAAAACATCTATTGCAATCCCTTTTTCAACAAATAAAGGGATTGTTTCAATCAATAATTTTTCAGCACCTCCTGCTGCAAGGCTATTTATTAAGTGAAGAATTTTCATATAAAACCGAAACTAATGTACTGAAAATTATTAATGTGTTTGAAATTTAAGATATACTCTTCGTTTTTGGAATAGCAACAAATAGGTTGGTAAATAAAGAATAACAGTCCAAAATTTATCATTTGACAGCTTATAAATCTCATTGACTTTCCGTTTGGCTAAAATAGAATAATGGATGTATTTTATAGTGTTACTGATTGTATAAGTAAGTGACAACTTCTGTTTCTGAAGTTCACTTTTCTCGAATACAAAACTCTTAATATTAGTCATTGCCATTTTATGAATATTCGAGGTCATACCGTCTTCTAAATAATCACCTAAGTAAAAAACCTCATTTATTAATTTGTAAATACCAAATCTATTGGCATTAATATAGGGTATGTTATCCGGCATGAAATTCTCGCCTTCAAATGGTAGTACAATACTATCGCTATAAATCGCTGTTTTAATAATAAACAGTCTGTCACTTTTAATCGCATTTTTACCAAAATAGATTTCAGTATACCCTGCTTCTGCTTTACTAAATGGCTGCCCTATAACTTTTCCATCTGTGTAGGCTTTTAAACCTATAATACCAATAAATCGTTCCGGTAAATCAATTAAATTATTCTTTATTATTTCTAGAGCATTGTCCGAAAAATAATCATCTGAATCCAAAATCAAGGTATACTGCCCAATAGGATTTTGAGAAAATCCGTGATATATAGCTCTAGTTTTCCCTCCATTATTAATTTTAAAATATTTTAAATTGATTTTATCTTCCAATAGCCATTTATCTACTAAAATTCGTGTAGTATCGGTTGATCCGTCATCAACAATTAACCATTCTATTTCATCAGTATATAGATTAGAAATTAAACTAGTGTATATGTTTTCTAAACAGTAGGCTCTATTATATGTAGCGGTAATAATTGATAATAACATCTTATATAGGTTTTCTAATTAGCGTTTTTAAAAGTAAAATTAGAGAGGACTCTCCTATGGTAAAGGAATTACGAAAAACAATTGAAATTCTTTGAAATAAATTTACACGAGGGTACTTTAAATATTCTTCAAATAATAATTTACTCGACAATCTCATATTATCGGCATATACTAAATAAAAAGAGTGTATCGCTTCATAATGTTGTTTATCTAGTATTGGATTATTAAAATCTAAAAAAGTTTTTATTCTTTGAAATAAATTTGTGGGCACATTGCCAGTGACATTGTTATTGTGTTGCCTATAAAACATTAGCGAATGGTCAATATACTTTAATGTACCAAAAGTCACTGCACCAATCGTTACAAAATGATCGTGCATACAAACGAAATCCGGTTTTATATTAATTTTTTCTAAAAGTTTCCTATTAAACATCATAGAACATCCTTGAACACCACTGTTTAAAAATAAACTATTATTCAAAGAATTCCTATGTAATAAGGTCACTTTATTTGAAGTAATTTCTTGTCCATTATAGGCATATGCATTGCAATAGACTGCACAAGCTTCTTCTTCCTTATACAGAGAAGTATAAAGCATCATTAATTTGTTTTCAAACCAAATGTCATCCTGGTCACAAAATATTATGAATTCTGCTTCCGAAAGTTGCAACAGATGCATGAAATTGCTGGCAGCATTACCAAACTTAATTCCATCCTCTACTAAAACAATTCTGGAGTCTATTGCTTTATAATTCTCTATAATCTTAATCGTTTCATCTTGCGATCCATCATCATGGATTATCAAACGCCAGTTTTTATGCGATTGAGCCAGTAAAGATAAAATTTGGTTTTCTATATAGAGACCTCCATTGTAGGTGGCCATTAAAATTTCAATTTTCATAATTTAACTAAAATAGGGCCTAACGAGTGATTGGTTAATCATTCTCAATCCGTAAAATAAAAAAAAACTTGCAAACAAAAAATAAAGTATTTTAAAATAAATTTTATACCTGCTTTTTTGTAAATCATACAACATCATAGGTAATAAGAGTATTCCAAATTGAAAAAATAAATAGGAAAATCTTTGAAAAATTGATACCTGAAAAAAAAGAAAATTTAAAGTCAAAGAAATAGAAAAAAGCTTGAATAACGTAGTATAGTAAGATGGATTTAAACTACTTTCTATTAGTTTATTTTCATTAAAAATATAAATTAGCATAATAAGCAATCCAACATATGAAATGGCAAAACCAGCACTACCTTCATCAGCAAGATAAATACTCATGTGCTCCATCGCAATCCCTTGGGAAAGCAACAGTGGTAAAATATTATAAAAAAACCCAATAAACCCTATTATTGGAAGAAATATGTAGACAAACTTATTTCTAACAAAATAACAAAAAGGTAAAATTAGAATTAATATATAACTAGTATTGTGAAACAAAAAAGAAAGAAATAAAAAAAGAAAAAAAAGAAAAGCCCTTCTGTTGATGAGATAATAGATGGCATAGAATGCTAGAGCACAACTTAATCCATATCGTATTTGAGTAAAGTCTCTATATAAATAA
Organism: Flavobacteriaceae bacterium; assembly: GCA_947444255.1. Lineage (GTDB taxonomy): Bacteria > Bacteroidota > Bacteroidia > Flavobacteriales > Flavobacteriaceae > Flavobacterium. Next base: position 4,829 of record CANEZU010000178.1, read on the forward strand.
AAAAAAACTAAATAAAATAATACAGATAGAAAAGGATAAGGACTAATTTTATAAATTATACTGTAATTTAGAAAACCCGTCAAAACAGCGACAATAAAAAACAAAATACTAATGGTACCTCCTAAGTCAAAAATTAATTTATTCAAAAATAAATAACCTCTTTCTGTGTTCTCAAAATAATCTCCCATTACTATTTGGAGGTAACTTAAGTTGTCACTTTCTATGAAAATTTGTTGATACGTTTCACTATCATTATCTATACCTATAGTTCTCAAACCAGCTATAAAA
>CANEZU010000179.1 GCA_947444255.1 Flavobacteriaceae bacterium
GATAATTCCTCAGATTTATAACATCAGCATCGCTAAAAACCACATTACCGTGACCGGTCATGTGCAGGAATGGGTAGGAAAAAATTTCCGGATTACTAGGTTCTACCGTTGCCGGCTTTGCATTTATTTGGGTATTGGCATTTTGATTGCTGAACCGTATCAAATTGGGTAGCGAAGTTGGGTTAGCATACCAATCACCACCGCCACTGTATTTTAGCAGCGCAATTTCTTGAGCAGAAGCGGCAAAACTTCCTATGAAAATCAAAATAAGGAATCCTTTTTTCATTGGCTGTGAGCTAAATGTTATTCATTAATAAAAACGAGGCTATGACAGGCTACTATCGCTGCCGTTTCGGTGCGCAATCGCGTATTTCCCAGCGAAACAGGAATGTAATTATGGTCAATAGCCATCTGAATTTCCGAGGGTGAAAAATCACCTTCCGGACCAATTAAAATAGTTACATCTTGCAGGGGTTTTAAAATCTCTTTGAGTGTTTTTTTATTGGTTTCTTCACAGTGAGCAATCAATTGCAAGCCGGATTTATGGCTGCTTATAAAATCTTTAAAAGACAGTGGTTCATTTAATTTAGGCAAATACAACTGATTGGATTGCTTCATTGCAGATTGAATAATCTTATCAAATCGGTCGGTTTTTATTTGTTTTCTTTCGGAATGATCACAGATCACGGGTGTAATTTCGCCAACGCCCATTTCGGTTGCTTTTTCCAGAAACCATTCGTAGCGATCGTTCATTTTAGTAGGAGCAACCACAAGATGCAAGTGGTATTTTGCTGGAGCTGCTTTCTCTGATGAGATAATCCGAACCGTACATTTGGTATCGGATGCCAGTGTGATTTCCGTTTTAAATAAAAAACCTAAGCCATTGGTAACATGTAGAATATCGGTATCTTTTTTACGTAGTACTTTAATAATATGTTTGCTTTCTTCTTTGTCGAAAGTAAAAAATTCAGAGCTATCACTAATATTCGGATTGTAAAATAATTGCATAATTTAAAATTGTATTCTTGCTTTTGAAACGACATCCGCTGTTTCAAAATTTTGGTTTAAAAATTTTTGATAACCTACGATTCCAATCATGGCAGCATTATCGGTGGTATATTCAAATTTTGGGATGTAAGTTTTCCAGCCATAATCATCCTGAGCTTCTGTGAGTGCTTTGCGTATTCCGGAATTGGCCGAAACACCGCCACCGAGGCTAATTTGTGTTATGCCGGTTTGGCTAACCGCTAATTTCAACTTGTCCATTAAAATTTCAATTATGGTATGCTGAATAGCGGCACAGATATCCGATTTGTTATCTGCAATAAAATCAGGATTCACGGCTACATTTTTCTGAATAAAATATAGAATAGCGGTTTTGAGGCCAGAAAAACTAAAATCAAGTCCAGGGACCTTTGGTTTAGTAAAGGAGTACGCTTTTGGATTGCCGCTTTGCGCATATTTGTCAATAAATGGGCCACCAGGATAAGGGAATCCGAGGATTTTAGCACTTTTATCAAACGCTTCACCTACAGCATCGTCAGTAGTTTCTCCGATAATTTCCATATCAAAATAATCCTGAACTTTTACAATTTGGGTATGTCCCCCTGAAATGGTCAAAGCCAAAAAGGGAAAAGTCGGTTTTTCAAAGCCTTCTTCGTCTATAAAATGAGCCAAAATATGGGCTTGCATATGATTTACTGCGATAAGCGGAATTTGGAGCGCCAATGCCATAGATTTAGCAAAAGAACTACCTACCAAAAGCGAACCCATTAATCCAGGGCCTTGCGTAAAAGCGATTGCGGAAAGCTGTTCTTTTTTTATATTTGCTTTTTTTAGGGCCGCATCGATTACAGGAACAATATTTTGTTGGTGGGCACGCGAAGCCAATTCAGGTACTACGCCACCATATTGAGCGTGAATAAGCTGATTAGCAACAACATTTGACAGTACTTTGTCGTTTTGCAATACTGCCGCGGCGGTATCGTCACAAGAACTTTCGATGGCCAATATAAAAACTGCCTGATGAAGCATAAATAAGCACGATTTTTGATTTATATTTGACAAATTTAAAACAATAATAGGTATCAAAAAATTTAAAAAAATAGTATTTCGTTCTATTCTTGGACTAATCCTACTTTTGCTGCTTGTCGGCATTGCTTTTACCTTACCCAGTGTGCAGACTAAAATTGCACAATTGGTGACTCGCGAACTTAATAAAAGCTATGGTACTGATATTAATATTGATCAGATCAGTGTTACTGTTTTTGGTGCGGTAAAACTAAAAAAGGTAATGATTAGAGATCATCACAAGGATACTTTGATTTATGCCAATCGAATAAATACTACTCTATTGGATTTTAAGAGCATCTCCCAAGGTGATTTACTTTTTGGTACTATCCGTATTGATGGTTTGTTTTTGAACATGAAAAACTATAAAGGGGAGAAGGAGAATAATTTGGATTTTTTTATTGCTTCATTTGACAAGGGAACTCCTTCTGGAAAAGCCTCTAAATTTTTGCTTCAGGCCCGTGATATACATTTGACCAACAGCCGTTATTTATTGATTGACGAAAATCGGGATGCACCCAAAGATGTCGATTTTAGTAGGATTAATGCTAGCATCAGTGATTTTAAAATTGACGGACCTGAAGTGAGCACTCAAATAGAGAAGATGTCTTTCGAAGATTTCCGTGGTTTATATGTTCGAAATCTGAGTTCTCATTTTATTTATACTAAAAAGAATATCTTATTGAATCAATTGGATATTCTCACCAATCATTCTTTATTTAAAGGAAATGTAGCTCTAAAATATAAGAGAGAAGATTTTAGTAATTTTAATAATAAAGTACAGTTTGATATTGAAATAGGGCAGGCTTCAATAGCAACAAATGATATTCGTTATTTCTATACCGAGTTGGGAAAAGAACAACGTTTTACAATGAACGCACATATTACGGGGACCTTAAATGATCTAAATGCCCGTAAATTGAGATTGACCGATAACAAAAATTCACAAATTATAGGAGATGTAAATTTCAAAAACCTTTTTGGAAAAGAGGGTCAGGATTTTTATATGAAAGGTGATTTTGTGAAGGTTACTTCCAATTATACCAATTTGGTTAGTTTGCTTCCAAATGTTTTGGGAACCAAATTACCTAGTTCCCTTAGTAAATTAGGCCAATTTAATTTGAGGGGAAAAACCGAAATTACCACAAGTTCTATCGATGCCGATTTTTATATGAGTACGCAAATTGGTAATATTCAGTCTAATTTGGCTATGACCAATATTGATGATATTGATAATGCTTCTTATAAGGGGAATATTATTTTTGAAGATTTTAATTTAGGACTCTTTTTAAATAAGAAAGATTTGGATAAAGTTTCCCTAAATTTTGATATTGAAGGAAAAGGGTTTACTCAGAAAAATTTAAATACTTCCTTTTCAGGTGATATATACAAAATCAAATACAATGGTTATGAATACAGTCGAATTATTGTAGACGGTAATTTTACCAACCCTGTTTTCAAAGGAAAAGTATTCATTAACGATCCTAATTTATTTATGGATTTTGATGGTTTGGTTAATTTAGGTAAGGAAGAAATCTTTTATGATTTTGATACCAAGATTGATTATGCCAATTTAAGGAATCTGAATTTTGTAAAAAACGATTCTATTTCGGTATTTAAGGGAGCTATTAAAATGAATGTCAGCGGGAATACCCTTGATAATTTAAAAGGGGATATCAACATTAGCAGTACCTCTTATCAGAATAATGAGGATACTTATTTGTTTGATGATTTTACGATAAACTCCAGTTTTGATGCTAATAAGATCAGAACGATTTCGATTAATTCGCCCGATATTATTGAAGGACAAATTGTAGGGAAATTTGATATTGATCAGTTAGAAGGGATAGTTGAAAATTCGATAGGAAGCCTTTATGCCAATTATAGTCCCAATAAAATCAAGAAAGGGCAGTTTTTAAAATTTAACTTTTCGATTTATAACAAAATTATAGAAGTGTTTTTACCGGGTATTTCCATAGCTAAAAACACCATTTTAAAAGGGAATATCAATTCAGATCTTGGAGATTTTAAATTTAATTTTAATTCTCCCGAAATAGATGCTTTCAAAAACTCTTTTCATAATCTTAATATCAGTATCGACAATAAAAATCCACTTTATAACACCTATATTCAGTTAGATAGCATCAAAACTAAATATTATAAAATGCAGGATATCAGCCTTATTAATGTAACAACTAAGGATACTTTATTTTTGCGAACAGAATTTAAAGGAGGCGAAGGAGCTACTGATTTTTACAATCTGAATTTGTATCATACCATTAACAAAGAGGGGCAAAGTGTAGTTGGGATAAAGAAATCAGAAATGAAATTTAAAGATTATTTATGGTATTTAAATGAATCAGATGCCAATGATAATAAAGTCGTTTTTGATAAAGATATTCGAAATTTTTCTATCGAAAATATTGTGATGTCGCATGAGGATCAGAAAATCCAATTGGGCGGTAAGTTCAATCGAGCGACTTATAAGGATTTAAAATTAAGTTTTGAGAATGTCAATTTGAATAAGGTATTGCCCAATTTAGTGAATTTTAGTATTGGTGGAAAATTAAACGGATCGGTAAATCTGAAGCAACTTGCTAATGTGTATCAGCCCATTTCTTCACTAAATATAGAAGATTTAGCTATTAATGATGTTGCTTTGGGTCGAATGAATTTAGATATTAAAGGCGATGAAAATTTGCGAAAATTCAATTTGAATTCGGTCATTAAAAACAAAAATGTAGAATCTTTTAATGCAAACGGTACATTTGAAGTTGCCGATAATAAGACCAATTTAGATTTAGATTTAGATTTCAAAGATTTTAATTTGGGAATATTAAGTGCTTTGGGAGGTGAAGTAATATCTAATATCCGAGGTTTTGCGAGTGGAAAATCAAATATTGGAGGTGATATTCGCAATTTAGATATTAATGGGCGCTTGTTTCTAAAAAATGCTGGACTTCGAATACCCTATCTAAATACGGATTATGATATCAATGAAAATGCTGTTGTA
>CANEZU010000180.1 GCA_947444255.1 Flavobacteriaceae bacterium
GGGAAAGGGCCCATTCCAAGTACGCCATTTTCGCTTTGAAATTCTACATCAATACCATTGGGAATATAATTAGCGACCAAGGTTGGTATACCAATTCCAAGGTTTACAAAGTATTTGTCTTTAACTTCTTGAGCTATTCGTTTAGCGATTCCTATTTTGTCTAAACCCATGATTAGTCTCTTTTTCTGGTTGTACGTTGCTCGATTCTCTTTTCGTATTTTTCTCCTTTAAATATGCGTTGCACAAATATTCCAGGAATATGAATTTGATTGGGATCTAAAGTACCAGCTTCGACTAATTCTTCTACTTCAGCAATGGTTATTTTAGCGGAACCCGCCATAGCAGGATTAAAATTACGGGCTGTGCCTTTAAAGATTAGGTTTCCGGCCGTGTCGCCTTTCCAAGCTTTTACAATCGAAAAATCGGCTTTGAAAGCCAATTCCATTAGGTACATTTTTCCGTTAAATTCTCGGACTTCTTTACCAACAGCCACTTCAGTTCCAAAACCTGCAGGAGTAAAGAAAGCGGGAATTCCAGCCTGAGCAGCACGACAGCGTTCGGCCAAAGTCCCTTGGGGGATTAAATCGACTTCGAGTTCGCCAGAAAGCATTTGGCGTTCAAATTCGGCATTTTCTCCTACATATGAGGAAATCATTTTTTTGATTTGTTTTTTCTGCAATAGTAATCCCAAACCAAAATCATCAACACCGGCATTATTTGAAATGCAGGTTAATTGCTTTGTTTCTTTTTTAACAAGTTCAGCAATGGAATTTTCAGGAATCCCACATAATCCGAAACCGCCTAGCATCAGGGTCATTCCATCTTCAATTCCTTCGAGGGCTTCTTGAACGGTATTTACTTTCTTGTTTATCATCTTGGTTTTTTTAGCCCAGATAGCAGTGAAAATCCCGCGCTTTTTAGCGCGGATTGTAACGAATAGCTGGATTAGCTCCTAATAAAAATCTTATAAACTAAATTCGTCTGTGTTTTGTTCTAAATTGGTAGTGTCTTTTTTAGGAACCCAACAATCTACTTTAATAGATAAATTTGTAGGTCTTTCGAATTCGCTTTTAGAAACGCTAAGGTCTTTATCGGCATAGCATTTTTTCATAAAAATTCCCCAGATCGGAAGTGCCGAAGTAGCACCCTGACCGTAAGTAATTCCTTTGAAACGAGCAGAACGATCCTCACAACCGACCCAAACACCAGTTACTAAATTAGGAACCATACCCATAAACCAACCATCGGATTGATTTTGAGAAGTCCCTGTTTTACCAGCAATCGGATTTGATAAAACGTATGGATAACCCGTAACTCTGTTGTAACCGTTTCCGCCACCCTGAGTACGCAAACGAAGTCCGGAACCTTCTTCGGTAACGCCTTCTAAAAGTTTGATTACCGCAAAGGCGATATCTTTATTTAGAACGTCATGAGATTCAGGAACGGGTTCGTATATAACCACTCCGTTTTTGTCTTCAATTCGGTTGATAAATTGCGGTTTAATGTAAACACCTTCATTTGCAAATGTGCTGTATGCAGCTACCATATCTTGAACAGTAATTTCAACAGCGCCTAAAGCGATAGAAGGTTGAACAGGAATTTCGGAGTTCACGCCTAATTTATGCGTTAAAGCAACCACCGCTTCCGGACCCACTTTGTCAATTAATTTTGCCGAAACGGTATTGATAGAATTGGCTAATGCTTTTTTCAAAGTTACCATTCCCCGGTATTTATGATCGGAATTACTTGGTGTCCAAGATTCGGTAACGTGATGTCTTCCTTTAGGAATTGTAAAAGGAGAATCTATAATGGAATCACAAGGAGACATGTTCAAACGTTCGATTGCAGTTGCATATACAAAAGGTTTGAAAGTAGATCCTACTTGACGAGCACCCTGACCCACGTGATCGTATTGAAAATATTTATAGTTTATTCCGCCCACCCAGGCTTTTATGTGACCGGTTCGAGGTTCCATTGCCATAACTCCAGATTGTAAAAATCCTTTGTAATACCGAATTGAATCTGTAGGAGTCATCGTTGTATCTCTTTCGCCTTTCCAGGTAAAGACTTTCATTTTAGTTTTGATTCCAAATGATTTTATGATTTCGTCCTCACTTTTATCCAAAGCACTTAAAGTTCTCCATCTTTCAGAAGATTTCATAGATTGCATCAGAATACGATTGGTTTCGGCATCAGAAATATTTACGAAAGGCGCATTTTTGTTGGTTTTATTCTGAATGTCAAATTCTTGTTGTAAGTTTTTTAAATGGTCCGTTACCGCTTCTTCAGCATAGGTTTGCATTCGGGAATCGATAGTAGTATAAATTTTAAGCCCGTCTCTGTAGATATCATAATCTGATCCGTCCGATTTTTTATTTTCTTCCACCCATTTTCCCATAAAATTCCGCAGGTATTCTCTGAAATAAGTTGCAATTCCTTCCTGATGACTTTCGGGATGAAAGTCTAAAACTATCGGTTTGCTTTCTAAGGAAGTTTTTGCAGCTTCCTCTAAGAAACCATTTTTCACCATTTGTCCCAAGACCACATTTCTTCGGGCCTGAACCCTTTCCATTCTGCGAATAGGATTAAATAAAGAGGGGTTTTTTAGCATTCCAACTAGCATTGCGCCTTCTTCTATCGCCAAATCACGAGGTTCCTTGTTGAAATAAACTCGGGCTGCAGAACGAATTCCAACGGCGGTATTTACAAAATCGGCCTTGTTTAAATACATGGCAATTATTTCGTTTTTAGTATATTGTCTTTCTAATCGTATGGCGATTATCCATTCTTTTACTTTTTGTACGATTCGGAAAGGTAAAAATTTAGATCCTTCCCCATGGAACAATAATTTAGCTAGTTGCTGGGTCAGCGTGCTTGCTCCACCACTTGTTCCAACGCTCAATACGGCTCTCATGGTTCCTCTTCCGTCAATTCCGGAATGCTCGTAAAAGCGTTCATCTTCGGTTGCGATTAAGGCGTCAACCAAGTGTTTGGGTAAATCTGAATATTTTATAGAAGTTCTGTTTTCATTGTAGAATTTACCAATAGTGACCCCATCCGTCGAAATTACTTCAGTTGCTAAATTAGAATCGGGATTTTCTAAGTCTTCAAAGGAAGGCATTGAGCCAAAAATTCCCCAAGAAGCCAATATGAAAAATAATATCGTTCCACCAAGACCGTAAAAAAAGATTTGCCAGAATTTCTTTTTATAATAATTGATATCCTTATTAGGATTGTTATTTTTTTTGATAGCCATAAATTTTATTCTATTTTTTCTATTCTAAAACCAACGTCTGTAATTCCTTCTAATTTTTGTAAACCCCCAATATCACCCGTTTTCCGGAGCGCCTGTTTGATATGGACTTTATAAACGCCGGATTTGAACCTCATCCGTTCTTTATAATACAGTTTATTTTCTTTAATATCTGTAAAACCATTACCCAAAAGCGTGCCATCGGCTTCGGCCATTTGATATTCTAAGGTGTCTATTTTGGTTTGGCCATTAGCTTGTTCTAAGGAAACAATCACAAATAAATTATTAAAAGGATAATTTGAATTATCTCTTATATTTATAAATAAATTATACTCTTTAATAGTGTCCATTATAGGCAAATCAAAGCTTACGATGCTATCCTTATCCCAAGAGCTGCCAACGGTTTTATACTGGTCGAAAACCCTTTTTTTATCACAGGAAGACAAAAGTAAAAGTGTTATAAAAAGGAGGAGACTACTTTTCAGGTTCATTTTTATTAACAGGGATTATTTTGTTAGACAGAGGCACAATTTTGTTGTTGTTGTTGTTGTTGTTGTTGTTGTTGTTTGGAACAATTTTATTGTTAGTCGGAATAATTTTATTAGAAGAAGCCGGTTTAATAAGGTTATTTCCCGCAGGTCTACTTTCCGTAAGTTGCTTTTTTTGTTTGTTTGGACGTTTCTTTTTCTTAGGTTGGTCGAAACGGGTTAAACTTTCTTGACCCATGGCATTATTAAAGTCTTTTTCCGGAGCTACCGCTAAATCCAATGCGTAGTCTTCAAGGCAAGAAACCTTATTCTTCAACTTGTTTTCGGCTAGAATCTCTTTTACCTGCTCGATTTTCAGCACATGCCAATTTGCAAAATTATTAGTATATGCAAACCACATCAGTCCTTTAAAAATATCTTGTTTTTGGCAAATAGCATCTCCTTTTTCTGTCACTAATTTAGTGTCAAAATCAGGAAAACCTTGCAAAGCATCCATATAAGTATCCAATTCATAGTTCAAACAACACTTTAATTTACCGCATTGACCGGCCAATTTTTGTGGGTTTAGGGAAAGTTGTTGGTATCGCGCAGCAGAAGTATTAACACTTCTAAAATCGGTCAACCAAGTGGAACAACACAATTCTCTTCCACAAGATCCAATTCCACCTAAACGAGCAGCTTCCTGACGGAATCCAACTTGTTTCATTTCGATTCGGGTACTGAATTCTTTAGCAAAATCTTTAATCAAAAGTCTAAAATCGATACGATCATTGGCCGTATAATAGAAAGTAGCTTTAGAACCATCTCCTTGAAATTCGATATCAGAAATTTTCATTTCTAATTTTTGAGCAATCGCTAATTCACGAGCTCTCACTTTCATGGGCTCCTCTTTTTCTCTTGCAACAGACCAAATGTCGATGTCTTTTTGAGATGCTTTTCGGTATATTTTAGCGACATCTTTGGAAGAAGGATTAGCTCCTTTTTTCTTCATTTGAATTCGAACTAATTCACCTGTTAAAGTAACTATCCCAATGTCATGGCCCGGAGACGCTTCAGTAGCGACAATGTCACCGATGCTTAAAGTTAATTTTTCGGTATTGCGATAAAATTCTTTTCTTCCGTTTTTGAAACGGATTTCAGCACAGTCAAAAGGAGCTTCACCACTTGGCAAACTCATATTAGAAAGCCAGTCAAAAACCGTTAATTTATTGCAGCTGTCGGTGCCGCAAGTCCCATTATTTTTACAACCC
>CANEZU010000181.1 GCA_947444255.1 Flavobacteriaceae bacterium
CGCTTTTTGACCCAAATTTAAAGAAGACTTATAACTATTTGTTTTTAAATTGAAGTTCGATAAGTTGATATAATAACCTACGCTATCCGCTTCATGCAGCTTCTGAATTTGAGCGAATGAGGGGAAGTTCATGAAAATAAAAAGTACTACTATAAACCTCATGGACTACTATTGATTGTGTTCAATAGTTTAAATGTAGTGCTTTATTTCTTAGATGTCAGAAGAATAAGATCAATAATTCTTGAGGAATAGCCAATTTCGTTATCATACCAACCTACAATCTTAACCATTTTGCCTATTACTGAAGTTAATTGAGCGTCAAAAAGACAGGAATTTGTATTTCCTATGATGTCTACAGAAACAATAGGGTCCTCTGTATAAGCCATAATACCTTTAAATCTAGTGGTTGAAGCTTCTTTAAAGGCCGCATTAATTTGTTCTATGGATACTTGTTTTTTAACATAGCAGGTAATGTCAGTTAAAGAACCATCGGGAACCGGAACCCGAATTCCACTTCCTCCGAATTTTCCTTCAAATTCAGGAAATATTTTTGTTAAAGCTTTCGCAGCTCCTGTTGTTGTAGGAACAATTGACTGACTAGCACCTCGAGCTCTTCGCAAATCTTTATGGGGCTGATCGTGCAAACTTTGGTCAGTAGTAAAAGAGTGTACCGTCGTGATATAAGCTTGTTCGATTCCACATAAATCGCTAATGACTTTTATCATTGGTGCGGCATTATTGGTGGTACAACTAGCGTTAGAAATAATGGTTTCACTTCCGTCTAATATATTTTCGTTCACGCCTAAAACTACTGTTTTTATGAGATCTGTTTCTGATGGAGCAGAGAGTATTACTTTTTTGGCTCCAGCCAATATATGAGCGTTTATGGCATCAAAGGTGTGGTATTTTCCTGTAGCTTCAATTACGATATCAATATTTAAATGGTCCCAATCTAAATTTTGTATGTTTCGCTCATGAAAAAATAAATACTGTTTATAATCTACCCAAATAGCAGTTTCGTCATAGGAACATTCTACAGGCAATACACCATGAATACTATCATATTTAATTAAATGAGACATCGTTCGGTTGTCGGCTATATCATTAATAGCAATCACTTCAATTTGGGGATGATTCAATAGTAACCGAAATAAATTTCGTCCAATTCTACCAAAACCATTTATAGCAACTCGTATTTTAGTGTCCATTTAAAATTTAGAATTCAATTTTTTGAATAATTAGAGGATGTGTTTTGCCGCTTTGTAAGAAGACCGAACTAAAGCTCCGCTTTCTACATGACGAAATCCTAATTCTAATCCGATTTTTTCATATTTAGCAAACTGATCGGGCGTGATATATTCTTTTACGGGCAAATGTTTTTTGCTGGGTTGTAAATATTGTCCAATAGTAACCACATCCACATTTACGCTGCGCAAATCATGTAAAGTCTGAATGACTTCTTCCTCTTTTTCACCTAATCCAAGCATGATTCCTGATTTGGTTCTGCGAATTCCTTTTTCTTTTAGATAACGCAATACTTCCAGACTACGGTCGTATTTTGCTTGAATTCGGACTTCACGAGTCAATCTGCGAACGGTTTCCACATTGTGAGAAACAACTTCTGGATTGGCTTCAATGATTCGGTCTATATTTCTTTCAATACCCTGAAAATCGGGAATTAGTGTTTCTAAAGTAGTAGTTGGATTCATTCTCCGAATTGCTTTCACAGTTTCGATCCAAATTATAGAACCGCCATCTTTTAAATCATCACGGTCTACACTTGTTACTACTGCATGTTTGATATTCATGATTTTTATGGAACGCGCTACTTTTTCGGGTTCATCCCAATCAACGGTTTCTGGTCGACCCGTTTTTACGCCACAAAAACCGCAGGATCGTGTACAGGTATTTCCTAAAATCATAAAGGTTGCTGTGCCTTCTCCCCAACATTCTCCCATATTTGGGCAACTACCAGAAGTACAAATCGTATTCAGTTTATATTTATCGACAAGGCCGCGAAGTTCAGTGTATTTTTTACCAATGGGAAGTTTTACTTTCAGCCATTTTGGTTTTCCTATCGGAAGGGTATTCTCTAAAACAGTTTCCATAGATGCAATTTTGAAGCACAAAGATAAGGAATGTTGTTTGTTTGTAGATTTCTTTGACCGTTAATTTGATGTTAGAATCCAGATGGGTTTTAGCATGCTATTTTTAGAAAATAATCATAATCCTAAAAAGAAGCTTTTTTTAGTGTAAAGATTATGGTTTAGTCTGAATTATTTCTGCCAATAACTTCTTGGCTCTCAGCAGTTTTATTTTTACATTATTTAAAGGCTCTTCGAGTTGATTCGCAATTTCCTGATAAGTCATTTCCTGAAAATAACGCAGCTGAATTACTTCCTGATAATGAGGTTTCAGCCCTTTTATAAATTGTAAAAGTTGTGATAAATTTTGTTCTGTAATCAGTTCGTCTTCAGCTGTGGGACTAGTGTCAGCAATGGTATAGCCCAGATTTTCCTGATCGTGATTAAAGTCTATAAAAATAGAAGTCTTCTTTTTTCGAAGCAAATCAATATGAACATTTTTAGCTATTGCAATCAGCCAGGTATTAAATTGAAATTCGGGATTGTAAGTTGCTATTTTATCAAAAGCTTTAGCGAAAGTTTCGATGGTAATATCTTCTGAATCGGTCTCATTCTCGGTTCGCTTTAGCATAAAACCATAGACTTCGTTCCAATAAAAATCCAATAGAAAAGTAAAGGCAATCTGATCTCCTTTTTTTGCCTTTTCTATATTTATATTTATTTCCAATGTACCGGTTTTGAAAAAATATTTGTTAAAAAGATATTCAGTTGGGTAAAGATAAGTACAATTTCTATAATTGGAAACCAGTACATCACGTCTTTCTCTTTTAGTTTAGCCGATGCATAACCTAAAGTTATCCAACTAAACAGATATCGAAAACCAATAAGTGATAAAACGATAATCCATTGGTGTAAAAAAACGAGTAAAATTATAGGTAAAAGTATAAAAAACAATTGTGAAATATAGAATATAGCAAGTTGCGTTCTGTCAAAAGGTTTGTAGAAACTTGCCGTAGATACATGTCTGCGTTTTTGTGTAAACCAATCTTTGAAACTGGTCTTCGGTTCTGAATAAGTGAAACTTTCAGGACTGTAACTGATTGTTGTGTTTTTAGTATTTGAAGCCTGATTGATAAATAAATCATCATCGCCAGAACGAATTTTCATATGGTCTATAAATCCGTTTACATTGAAAAATTCTTCTTTTTTATAGGCCATATTTCTTCCAATGCCCATATAAGGATGGCCGATTTTAGCCCATGAAAAATATTGAACCGCAGTGAGCATCGTTTCAAAACGAATTATTTTATTTAAAAAAGAATTTGGAATTTTAATATAGCCGCCATATCCTAAAACAATGGTTTTATTCATTGTGAATTGAGCGCTCATTTCCTTGATCCAATCTTTGGTACTAGGATAACAGTCGGCATCAGTAAATAATAAATATTCTTTTTTAGCTGCTTTAATACCAAGTGTTAATGCGAATTTTTTATTACCCCAAAAGGCTTCGTTATTAACCACTTTTACCAATCGAATGTTTGGGTACTGTTTTTCAAATTCTTCAAAAATCTCTAATGTTCCATCACTAGAAGCATCGTCAATTAAAATAATTTCAAAATCGGGATAATCTTGTTCGGCAAGAAGTGGAATATATTTAGTGACATTTTCTGATTCGTTTTTAGCGCAAACGATAACAGATATTGGAATCCGTTTTGGATTACTTTTTTGGGCTTTTGTATAAGCAAACTTTCCAAAAACAATTAGATAATAGAATACTTGAATCGCAACGACCAAAATAAACAGATAAAAAGTAATGTTCAGCATATAAGCAGATTGTCTTTTAAAAAAGTGTAAAGATAGGGATTCGATAAGGAATTATCGAATTAAAATTTTGAATTATTTAACAAAAAAGTACTCTAAACGATATTTACTTCTGCTTCTATTTGAATGCCAAAAAGCTCAAAAACAGTTTGCTGTATCGTTTTAGAAAGGTTTAAAATGTCTTGGCCACTAGCGTTTCCATAATTAACTAAGACTAAGGCTTGATTTTCATGAATACCGGCATCGCCAAAACGTTTTCCTTTAAACCCCGCTTTTTCGATGAGCCAGCCAGCAGGAACCTTTACTTCGCTTTCCGAAATTTCGTAATATTTCATTTCAGGAAAAAGCGGATGTATCTTTTCGAAATCAGTCTTTTTAAGGATGGGATTTTTAAAGAAACTGCCGCTATTTCCAAGCACTTTAGGATCAGGTAATTTAGATTGTCGAATAGCAATAATAGCATTGCTTACTTCTTTTAATGAGGGGTTTATTGTATTTTTTTTAGAAAGTTCGGCAGCAATGTCACCATAGGAAACATTGATTTTATGATTGCGTTTGCTCAATTTAAAAACTACTGATACTATTATATATTGATCTTTTAACTCCTTTTTAAAAACACTCTCTCTGTAGCCAAAATGACATTCATCTTTATAAAAAGTTCTTAATTCTTGATTTTCAATTGCAATTGCTTGACAAGAGTCAAAGGTGTCTTTAATTTCTGTACCATAGGCACCAATATTTTGTATTGGTGTGGTACCAACATTTCCCGGAATTAAGGACATGTTTTCTAAACCACCAAAGTCTTGATCGATGGTCCAAAGCACAAATTCATGCCAATTTTCTCCAGCATTACTTTGAACCCACACAAAATCATCGTCTTGTTTTAGAATTTGAATTCCTTTTAAATCAACGTGAATCACCAGTGCATCAAGATCTTGAGTAAGCAACATATTGCTTCCGCCACCCAAAATAAATTTTTTATCTTGAGCATGTTCTTGCAAAAGAATCTTTAATTCAGATAGCGAATGAACTGCTACAAACTCACTAGCTTTGGCTTCAATGCCAAAAG
>CANEZU010000182.1 GCA_947444255.1 Flavobacteriaceae bacterium
CGATGCAAATACAAGAACCGTTATAGCGCGACTCGCGATTATGATTCAGGAGATGTATCCGATTTTGTCTTTACGCCTAATTTAAACGCACTCAATATAATTTGGGCTTTTGCTTGTGACAGCCCCGATGCCGGATTTTACCATTGCGATTATTTTGGCGTATCTGCCTTAACTTTCAGCAATTTGGGATTAAATGCTTTTGCATCAAACACAGATGAAGTGCTTATTTATCCGAATCCATGCAAGGATACTTTAAACATAGAATCCAAATCAGATAGTAGAATAGAGACCATTCGAATATTCACAGCAAATGCTGATCTCATAAAAAATTTAATCGTTCACCAGACTAGCACACCAATTACAGTAGATATTTCCAATTTAAGAAAAGGTTTTTACTTCGTGGAAATATCAAATGCGGAACAAAAAACGGTAAAAAAATTCGAAGTTTACTAATACCGAATTACTACGAATCGCGACTTAATGATAATATTTATTGACTCGAAAATGAAGCAAATAAAGTATTGCGTACAATTTGACCGGTCAAATATAAGTATGAAATCTAAAGCGTATATTTGCTGCATTATCAATAATTAATGGAGCATGAACAAAACCGTTAGCGGATTTTCAAAACTTTCCAAAGAGGAAAAAATCAATTGGATTGCCAATACTTATTTTTCAAAACCTAATGAGGCCTTGACCTTATTAAAAAACTATTGGAATTCGGATGCTAAAATCCAGCAATTACATGATGAATTCACAGAAAATACCATTTCTAATTTCTACCTGCCGCTTGGTGTTGCACCTAATTTTCTAATTAACGACGTATATTATACTATTCCGATGGCTATCGAAGAAAGCTCGGTAGTGGCTGCAGCAGCTAAATCAGCTAAATTCTGGTCAAGCCGTGGTGGTTTTAAAACAACCGTTTTGAATACCGAGAAAATAGGCCAGGTTCATTTTATCTATAAAGGGTCAACGCAAAAACTCGAAGATTTTATAAATAGCACTAAAAGCAAATTCCATGCTGCAACCGAAAGCATCACCAAAAATATGCAAAAAAGAGGGGGTGGAATTTTAGATATTGAATTGAGAAATAAAACCGATTTAATGGATCATTATTTTCAACTGCACGCCACTTTTGAAACCAAGGATTCCATGGGTGCCAATTTCATCAATTCCTGTTTGGAGCAATTTGCAACTACTTTAAAAGAAGAAGCACTGCTTTACGAAGCCTTTTCGGAAGAAGAGCGAAAGATTGAAGTAGTTATGAGTATTTTATCCAATTATGTACCCAATTGCATTGTAAGAGCGGAAGTTTCCTGTCTGATTTCTGAATTAGCCGAAAAACACATTCAAAATCCACAGGAGTTTGCCGAAAAATTTGTCCAAGCAGTTCGCATAGCCGAAATTGAGCCTTTCCGTGCAGTAACTCACAATAAAGGTATAATGAACGGCATTGATGCTGTTGTGCTTGCTACCGCCAATGATTTTCGCGCAGTCGAAGCCGGAATTCATGCTTACGCCGGCAGAAATGGTCAATACTCCAGTTTATCTCATGCCAAAATTGAGAATGGAACTTTTCGCTTTTGGATTGAAGTTCCATTGGCTTTAGGAACAGTTGGCGGACTCACTTCTTTGCATCCCTTAGTAAAGCTTTCTTTAAACATTTTAGAAAACCCATCAGCAAAAGAATTAATGCAAATTGTAGCAGTTGCTGGTCTGGCACAAAATTTTGCAGCACTACGATCACTCACCACAACTGGAATTCAAGAAGGTCATATGAAAATGCATTTGAATAATATCATCAACCAGTTTGATGCCAATGAATCGGAACGGGTTTTGATTCGGAATCATTTCAAAAAAAATGCCGTTTCTCATGCTGCCGTAGTTGATTTTATTTCCAATATGCGAAAATAATGAACGAAACATTCTATAGTAACGGAAAACTTTTAATCACAGGCGAATACCTCGTTTTAGATGGTGCCAAAGCTTTTGCGCTGCCTACAAAATTCGGACAATATTTGGATATTGCGAAAGGGTCAAATGAGCAGATTCATTGGAGAAGTAGAGATAGCGATACTTCAATATGGTTTGAGGAAACCATCTCCTTTTCGGAAATCATTACTTCCGAAGAAGATGCATCAAATGAGTCTGTGAAGCAGACACTAATACGCATCCTAAAACAAGCTTACCTCATAAATCCTGATTTTTTGTTAAATTCAGAAGGTTACGAGATAGAAACCCGACTTACATTTCCTAAGTTTTGGGGATTAGGAACTTCCTCTACTTTGATCAACAACATTGCCCAATGGCTTAAAATAGATGCTTTCCTTTTACTTAAATATAGTTTTGGAGGCAGCGGCTACGACATTGCTTGCGCAAAGAATGATAGCCCAATTCTATACCAACTTATAGCGGGAAAACCAAAGATTGAAAAAATCCTTTTTGAACCTGAATATAGCAATGACTTGTATTTTGTCTATCTGAATAAAAAACAAAGCAGTAAAAAAGCAATTGCTTCATATTACAACAAAAAATCAAATACCGTCTCTCGAATTACTGAAATCAGCAGTATAACAGAAGCGACACGGCTTGCTAAAAACCGAACTGCTTTCGAAACTATTCTTCGCGAACACGAAAATGTGATGAGCGAAATTCTGGGATTAAAAACAATACAGCAAGAATTTTTCGCAGACTTTGATGGTTTTGTAAAAAGCCTAGGAGCATGGGGTGGTGATTTTGTATTAGTGGTATCCGATTACAATCCCAAAGAATATTTCAAAGAAAAAGGCTATGATACGCTTATTCCCTATTCTGAAATGATACTCTAAAAAAAATACTAATTCTTTAAAACAAAAAATCCCGAATATATCGGGATTTTTTTATGGTGAATAAAGTCGAATTTAGTAATTAAAGTCGGCTCTGTTATCTTCAATTTTAGCTTCTGATTTTAAAGCTGGAATAACACGACTAGAATAAGATGCGGTTTGCGCTTTTACTTTAGCAATATAATCGGCATGGCTTTTTAAAACTGGCGCCTTAACTATTGATTTTGTTTTAACTACATAAACTCCTGAATTCGCTTCAATTGGCGCTGAAATTTTATTAACTCCAAGTCCGAAAGCTGAACCTACAACTTTACGTTCTGGACCTACTCCAGCTAAAGTTGCATTTTCAATAGTCAAATCAACTGCCTGTTGAACCGTTGTAGCATTTGATTTAGCAATAGCTTCAAGACTAGCTCCTGACATTTTAGCTTTAATCAATTCTGTTTTTTTCTTGTTTTTAAGAATCGGCTCAACACTTAGACGAGCATCTTCTGCGGTCATCAAACCTTCTTTATTTACTTTTTTAAGTTTTGCGATTATGTTACCAACATTAGCAACTTCAAATCTTTTCACATCACCTACATTCGTTTTATTTTCATAAGCCCAACGAATAATTGCTCTTTGGTTACCAACGGTTCCAAAGTTTTCATCCATTACTTTCGCTTTAACACTTGGATTTACTGCTAATTTAGCTGCTTTTGCAACCGCTTCGAAATCTTTTTCATTAGCATCCATTTCAAATTTAACAGCTGTTTGATAGGTCTTATCTGTCGTAGCTTCTGAAGGTTCGATTTTTTGAGCAATAGTTGCCAAACGAATCGCATCTTGCTTATCAGTTACATTAATAATGTGAAATCCAAAATCGGTTTCTACTAAACCAATTTTTCCAATTGGACTGTTAAATACGAAATCATTAAACGGTTTTACCATTTGACCTTGTGAAAAATAACCTAAATCTCCTCCTTGTTGAGCCGAAGAATCATCTGAATTCGTCAAAGCCAACATCATAAAGCTAGAAGGATTTGCAATTGCTTGAGCTAACAATAATTCTGCTTTTGCTTTCGCTTGTTCTTTAGTTCTTTTTTCTTTTTTATTAGGAACCTGTGTTCCTTCATAACTAATTAAAATGTGACTTGCTTTAGCATTCGCACCTGCTTTTCGACCTAATGATTTAGAAATACAATAGTAATCACCTCTCATATAAGGACCATAAACAGCACCAGGAGCTAAATTGAATAAAGCTTCTGCATCAATAGCAGGCAAATCTTTTTTAGCAACATAAGTAGAATCGTAAGGTATATCTGAATTTTCATTTACAAATTCAGCATTATTGGTAACCGATTTAAATCCGGCTAGTGTGTCATTTTTAGAAGTCGCTTGATTGTAAACTACTCTTCCTGATAACAATGCATTTACTGTAGTTTTAACTTCTTTTTCATCCTCTGGTGAAGCTTTATCTTCTATCAGAACATATTCTAATTCTCGAGTTTCATCTGCTTTGTATTTCTTTTCGTTTTTGGACATGAAATCGGTGATTTCAGCATCAGAAACTTTCACATCGCTATCTTTAATAGTAGAGAATAAAACAGATACATAATCAAAACTTACTTTGTTAGCTTCCATTTCATATCTCAATTTTCCTTCACTTTCAGTAGTATAAACTCCTGCTTTAACTAAGGTATTATAGATTTGATATTTGGCGTTAAGCTCAGCATCTTTCTCTCTGTCTTTGATAAGTTGTGCTTGTTCTGGATTAGCTTTAAAATATTCTTGAAATTTGGCAATATCAAAAAAACCCGCTGCATTTAAAAACAAAGGATTTTGACCAATATTCTGATCTGCTTTTAAAGCTTCGATAATATGTTTTTCTCCAGCTCTTATTCCAAGTTCATCGAATTGAGCAGATAGCAAAGCAATGGAAACCTCTTGATCCCAAACTCTGTTAGCGGCTTGTGTAGATGTAGTTCCTTGTCCGCTTTTTTCTAGATTACTAACTTTAACTCTAAAATCTTCAAAGGAAATGTCTTTGCCATTTATGCTTCCAACATATTTTGAAGTACTCTTAAAGCCACCTTTATTGAACAAATCACCTACTATAAAAGCGAATAAACAAAACCCAATAACTAGTA
>CANEZU010000183.1 GCA_947444255.1 Flavobacteriaceae bacterium
GGCCAAATTTCCAAAGGTCATAATCGAAGCCAGCAATACCGAAAGTGGAAGCACCAATGGGATGATCCTTGGCATTGCAAACAATAAAAATTTCAATACCATTATAGTATCCAAATCTTTTCCAGCCAGCTCAGCGATAAAGAGCCAGACCGTTTGCAGTATAAATATTAAAAAAAGGATGACAAATACCGAGGCAAATGTCATCGCAAAAGTTTTTAGAATGTATTTGTCTAGAATCTTCACTTCAAATTAATCTAACTTATTGATGTAGTATTTTGGATATTTACTGGCCTCAAAGATAAATTGATTTTTTGATAAAGGCTGATTAGTTTTAAAAGAATTAACGGTCAAAGTAGTTTTGGTTCCGTTTTTTCCAATTTCTATTAAATTATAGATGTTTTTCGTTTGATTATCAATTCCTAAAAGCACTTCCTTGCGTTGGTCTTTTGAACTGACAGGAGTAAGTTTGATGTATTGGATTTTACGTCCTTTTATATTTTGTAAAATATCCCAGTTGAATTTGTAGCCGGTATTAAAAAAAGTCAACATTTTAGAAGGCGTAAGACTGTTCTCGTCCTTGTCGTTGATTTTGCTAATACTAATTTCTTCGTCTTCCGGATTGATCGTATAGGTTTTCTTACCGTCGTATAATTTAGTTACACCCATTAAATTCAGGATGTATAAATTATCTTTTAAAATTACATTTCCTTTACTGTCCTGATTTATATTCTCTTTGCTATTGTTTAAGCTATACTTAAAATCAATTACTATATTATCATAAGTCTTAATTTTAGCAGTAACTTGGTCCAGCAGATCCTTTGCCTTTTTGTCCTGAGCCTGGGCTGTAAAACACATCAGTAGCAATAGAAATGCGGTTGTAAAATTTTTCATTTTAGGTATTATTTTGTTCATTATTAAAAAACTGATCCAGAGCGCTTAGGTCTTGAATGTTAACACCTCTTGCCTTGCTACCTTCAAAGGGTCCTACGATGCCTGCAGCCTCTAATTGGTCAATTAGTCTGCCTGCTCTGTTGTAACCCAATTTTAGTTTTCTTTGAAGCAGGGAAGCAGAACCTTGTTGTGCAACAACAATTATTTCTGCGGCTTCTTTAAACAATCCGTCTCTTTCGGAGATATCCATATCAAGAGTTATGCCACTATCTTCCCCAATGAATTCCGGAAGTAAATAAGCATCCGGATATGCTTTTTGTGAGCCTATAAATTCAGTAATCTTTTCTACTTCTGGAGTGTCTATAAAAGCACATTGAACCCGCACCACATCATTACCATTCGAATACAACATATCCCCGCGACCAATTAATTGATCTGCTCCTTGGGTATCCAAAATGGTTCGGGAATCGATTTTAGAGGTCACTCTAAAGGCAATTCGCGCCGGAAAATTGGCTTTAATTAATCCGGTAATGACATTTACCGATGGTCGCTGTGTGGCGATGATCAAATGGATTCCTATGGCTCGTGCCAATTGTGCCAATCGTGCTATAGGAGTTTCCACTTCTTTTCCGGCTGTCATGATCAAATCGGCAAACTCATCGACAACTAAGACGATATAAGGCAGAAAACGATGGCCGTGCTCCGGATTTAATTTTCGCGATTTGAATTTGTCATTGTATTCCTTGATGTTGCGAACCATGGCATCCTTTAATAAAGAATAACGGTTGTCCATTTCTACACAAAGCGAATTTAAGGTATTGACTACCTTGGCATTATCGGTAATAATTGCATCACCGGAATCGGGTAATTTAGCCAGATAATGTCTTTCTATTTTATTGAAAAGCGTGAGTTCGACCTTTTTCGGATCGACTAACACAAATTTTACTTCCGCTGGATGTTTCTTGTACAATAGTGAGGTCAGCACCGCATTTAAACCTACAGATTTCCCCTGCCCTGTTGCTCCTGCCATTAATAAGTGTGGCATTTTGGCCAAATCCACTACGAAGGTTTCGTTTGAGATGGTTTTCCCCAAAGCGATAGGTAATTCCATTTCTGCTTCTTGGAATTTGGCAGAGCCGATCACACTTTTCATCGAAACCATAGTCGGATTCTTATTCGGCACTTCAATTCCAATAGTACCTTTTCCCGGAATAGGCGCGATAATACGAATTCCTAAAGCCGATAGCGATAAAGCGATGTCATCTTCCAGACTTTTAATTTTAGAAATACGGATTCCCGCTTCGGGTACAATTTCATATAAGGTGACCGAAGGGCCTACAGTCGCTTTTATCTGTGCAATTTCTATTTTGTAGTTCCTTAGGGTTTCTACAATCCGGTTTTTATTTTCTTCTAATTCTTCCTGATTGATTGTAATTCCACCACTAGAATATTCTTTTAAAAGGTCTAAAGTTGGAAACTTATAATTGGATAAATCCAAAGTAGGATCAAACAATCCAAAATCGGCCACCAATCGAGAAGCTAAATTTTCTTCAACAACATCTTCTTCTACGGCTTTTTCAATCACAAAAGTATCTATGGTTGAAGGAACGGGCTCCGGACTTGGATTCACCGTCAGGACGCTAGGCTTAGGTGCAGGATCCAATTGTATTTCAGACGAATGTTTGATGGTGGGTTTCATACTTTCCCGATCGATTTCAAAGGGGGAGCTTCGTTTTAATACCGGCTCTTCGATTTCCTCTTCTTCTTCTACTTCCTCAGGAACAGCAAATTCTTCCAAATTGTAATCGGTGCTGGAAACGGAGGTTTTCATGGCCACAATACTATCATCGATATCTTTCTTTCTTTTTTCAAAGAAAGTCTTAATAGCTTCTGGGGAGATTCTGATTTTAAAAATTAAATAGATGAATACACCAAAAATCAAAACCAATAAGGTCCCGCTGCTGCCAATATAACTCTGGGAAAGTAAATTCATTTCATAGCCAATAGTACCGCCTAATTCGGGCATGCTGCTTCCAAAGAAACTTAACAACACTGAGAGTAAGACCATTACAAATAAGTCCCAAAACCACATGTTTTTCAGTTTCCGCAAAGGAATATCTAAGGCAAGAAAGGATCCCGTGAGGAAAAAAAGTTTTACAAACAAGAAAGAAGCCAATCCAAAACCACGGTAAATAAAGAAATCAGCTAGCGAGGCACCAAATTTTCCCAGCCAATTGTTAACGGTTAAGTTTTTATTACCAAGCTCACTAACAGCACTTTGATCCTCTTGTCCGTGAAGGAAGTAGGATATAAAAGCGACCAATAAAGCTATAGAAAACAAAACAAACAAACTGCCCATGAGCAATTTGTATTGTTTGTTCCGATTCGATCTCTTATTGGGTTCCAGCACACTTTCTTTTTTCTGGTTTGCTGCTGTCTTAATAGTTTTAGCCATTCTTTATAAATATATGCTTTAAATAAAAATAGTTTAGCGGGATATTAGATGCGGCACGTAAATAAATAAACCAATTGTCACTGCTGCAATGGCTGCAAAGAAAACGGCTCCGGCTGCTATATCTTTTATAAAGCCAATTTTATCGTGATAATCCGGGTGAATAAAATCGGCAATCTTTTCTACTGCGGTATTCAATCCTTCGATCGATAGAACCAATCCAATGGCCAGAATCTGAAACATCCAATCTGTTTTAGAGATATCAAAATAAAAACCGGCAATTAGTAGCATCAGTGACAGACTTGTCTGAACCATGATACTGTGTTCGGTTCGAATTAATTTATAAGCTCCATGAATAGCAAATTTAAAACTTCGCAATCGGCCATAAAAAAAAGAATGATCTGCTTTCATTTTATAGGGCGGCTAGGGCATTTTCGTAATTGGGTTCTTTTCCAATTTCAGAAACCTGCTCTGTATATTTTACAATTCCATTCTCGTCTAAAATGATTACCACTCTTGAATGCAATCCTGTTAAAGCACCTTCGGTCATTTCAAGACCATAGTCTTTTCCAAAACTACCCGCGTTAAAATCAGAAAGTGAAATCACATTTTCTAAGCCTTCAGCACCACAAAAACGTTTTTGTGCAAAAGGAAGATCGCGTGAAATACACAAAACTTTTGTGTTCTCTAATGTGCTAGCACTTTCGTTAAAAGTACGGATTGAAGTTGCACAAACTCCGGTATCTACACTTGGAAAGATGTTTAAAACCAATTTGCTTCCAGCGAAATCAGCCAAATTAACGATTGACAAATCGGTTTGTACCAATTTAAAATCACTTGCTTTTGTTCCGATTTTAGGTAATTCACCACTAGTATTTATAGGATTTCCTCCCAAAGTAATTGCTGCCATTTTTAGATATTTTTTTTAAGTTTCAAAAGTAAGGAATTTATTGTAATAAAAAAAAACTCCGCCAGCTCAATACTTAAAAAGGCCCTTTAGGTCGTTTGTAGTTGTTCGTTGTATTGGTTTTTCGTTGATCGATTTCCGAAGCTGAAGGGAGTGAATTGGCGATTATGAGATGCGAATGGGAAGAGAAACTATTTAGTATGTACCATACGCAACTATTAAGCAATAAAACAAACAATACCGCACAAAAACAGCCAATAAAAAACAAACAACAACTATCAAATTATTAATTTGTAGTAAAAGTTTTATATATTTGAAGAATCCTATTGGTTCACAGCTAATTACAAAAGAAGGACCGACCAGCATTCGCTGACGGATTCCCAAGTCTGATAAACCAAAGGCAATTAAAATAAAAAAATACTATGAAAAAAAGTACCCCCCTACTGTCATTACTGTTCTTTTTACTTTTAATCGTTCCTGCTGCCTATTCCCAAGATTGTTCCAACCAGCGCACAATGGATCAGCCGGCAAACCAAGTTTTTTGCAAAGGGCAAAATACAGCCGCAATCTACTTCAGCGGTGGGGAACCCGGGAATACCTACTCCTGGACAAATGACAACCCAGCAATCGGTTTAACTAGCGGCACCGCTAACATCCCCTCTTTCCTAGCGGTCAATAATGGGACGACCCCCATAACGAGCA
>CANEZU010000184.1 GCA_947444255.1 Flavobacteriaceae bacterium
CAACGCGGATTATGAAAGATTTGGATCATAGTATTTGATTTTATATTTTGCAAAGAAATCGATTTATTTTAGATTTTACTTTCATTAAAGAGTAACATTTTTAGTAAAAAGGGACTAATAATAGAATCAAATTTAATTTGCAGATTAGATGTTTATAGAGCAAGGTGTTAAAGAAGAAAATAAATTTTGGAAGTATATCGTAGGCTCGTTATTTATTATTCTGGCTTCTACCATAGGACAAATTCCTTTACTGCTTGCCGTTTATGCCAAAAGCTTCTTGGAGCATAGCAAAATGCCTTCTGGATCCGCTGATTTCATGCACCTCCTAGACTCCAATCTCACCCTGTTTTTGATTCTCTTTTCTTTCGCTATAGCACTCTTGAGTATTTATTTTCTGATTCATCTGTATCACAAACAATCCTTTCTCTCCCTCACTACTTCTAGAAAAAAAGTGGATTGGAATCGAATTCTATTCTCGTTTTCTATCTGGTCCATTTTTACACTGCTTTCTATAATTATCTCTTATTATGATAGTCCGGAGAATTTCGTTATCAATTTCAAACCTATTCCTTTTTTAATTCTGCTTTTAACGGCTTCACTAATGATTCCTATTCAAACCAGCACGGAAGAATATGTTTTTCGAGCTTACCTAATGCAGGGTTTTGCTAACCTGTCTTTAAATAAATGGTTCCCCTTACTAATGACTTCTATCATTTTTGGATCGATGCACATTTTGAATCCTGAAGTAGATAAAATGGGCTATATCATAATGGTATATTATATTGGAACAGGTTTGCTTCTTGGAATAATGACACTCATGGATGAGGGAATTGAATTGTCACTCGGTTTTCACGCTGCAAATAACCTAATTGGGGCATTGCTAGTGACCTCAGATTGGTCCGTTTTTCAAACCAATTCCATACTCAAAGATATTTCTGAGCCCTCCGCCGGTCTAGATGTTATTATTCCACTTATAGTGGTTTATCCAATCCTTTTGTATATTTTTAGTAAAAAATACAATTGGTCGGATTGGAAAGAAAAACTTTCGGGCAAAATCCAGAATCCTGCAAATGAAACGAATTAATAAATCTATATCATGAATCCTACCTACCATAATGTTCACAATAATTTTAAATTAAATGGTTTTCACCTCAATCGGGAGGATTTGTGTCGCGTGGCCTATAGCTTTATAAAAGAAGGGGCCGAACATGAAAAACCAGTAGGCGATTTTATCCTAGACTGGTTCGACAATCGCTCCTATATTATAATGAGTACCTCAGGAACCACAGGAACCCCCAAAGATATAAAAGTCGATAAACAAGCGATGGTAAACTCAGCTTTAGCTACAGGGAACTTTTTTGATATTCAAACGGCCAGTAAAGCACTTCATTGTTTGCCAACCAAATATATTGCGGGTAAAATGATGCTTATTAGAGGTTTTATTCTCGGTTTAGATTTAGATTTTGTAGCGCCCAGTTCCCGACCTTTACTAAACAATAAGACAAAATATGATTTTGTAGCCATGGTTCCTCTTCAAGCTCAAAATTCATTAAAAGATCTCGATGGAGTCAAGAAATTGATTGTTGGTGGTGCTCAAATTAATAAAAAACTCGAAAATAAACTTCAAAAACTAAAAACTGTCGTTTACGAAACCTATGGTATGACCGAGACCATTACCCATATTGCTGCCAAAAAAGTAGGGGAGAAGGCTTTTACCGTTTTACCAAATGTTAGTATTGCTATCGATGCTAATAATTGTCTGATAATACAGGCACCCAATGTTTCCAAACAAACGATCAAAACAAATGATTTAGTGGAATTAACGAACGATAAGCAGTTCGTTTTTCTAGGGCGATTTGATAATGTGGTCAATAGTGGTGGTATAAAACTCCTACCCGAATTAATTGAAGCCAAACTTTCTCCCGCAATGAACGCACGCTTTTTTGTTATCGGTAAACCCGATGAAAGTTTAGGAGAAAAATTAATCCTCCTTATTGAAGGAGACGAATTGGCCTTGAGCGATACTCTTTTTGATGTATTGGACAAATTTGAAAAACCAAAGGAAGTTCATTTTATTCCAAAATTCAAAGAAACAGAAAGTGGAAAAATAAAACGAAAAGAAACTTTATTTACGGTTTTTTAAAAATACAGCCATTGAGAACTATCGTTTTTGATGGCTTTTTTATTTCTCGTCCAGTTTAAAATAATGATCAGCAGAAAGATTTCCTCCTCCATAAAATAAGAAATATAAACTGGCAAAAAGAGTGTAGCTAGATAATATTAAATTAGTACTGTCATATTCGCCAATGAAATTGATTAAAACAGCACCAAACAATATAGGGAGTTGAGCGATAACCGCCCATCGGCTAAGCAAACCAAAGATTAACAGTATCCCACACATAATGTGCGCTGCCGCTACATAATGAAAAATAAACATTCCACCCAAAATAGTACTGATAGGCGCAATCAGATTTTCAAAATCACGACTGTCTTGGATAAAGGATATGCCTTTAAACAGGAAAAAAATACCGAGTAGAACACGAAAAAAAACTATAATATAGGAAGTGTAATCGCGATGGAGACTATTCACTTGTTTATAAACATTCATGGCTAAATTCTTAAATTATGTACCTCTAAAGTACTAATAATAAAGAACATAGCAAATCAACTATTGTTAAATATTTCAAAAATATCAGATTTGGTTGATGTAAAATAGATTCGTAATGATCAATTGATCCGTATTCTTTGAATGGGCTAAATGAAGCGTTTTCCAACTGTTTGTGGCTTCTAAGCGGATTTTTTTATTGCGGATTTGGAATTCTACTGGCATTTCAAAATGGGCTTCGTCGGTTTTCCAACGGTATTCATAATTGGAGCTGTTCGCTAGTTTTCGGACTTCAATTAGCGGAATATTCGTATGTTTTAAATATTGGTTGAAAATAGGGCTTAGATTTCTGCCGCTCTCCGCATTAAAAAAAGCGATAACAGTTGGAGTATCTATAATTTTATGACGATAGGTTTCAGAATATTTCAAAAGCATTTTCCACCATTTTGCATCATCATTAATGACGTGTCGCAAAGTGTTTAAAAGTAAGGCCCCTTTGGGATACATATCACCGCTACCTTCGTTATTGACCCCGTATTGACCTATAATAGGCTTGTCGTTTCGAACATTTTTCCGCATACCATTGATATAAGTTTGCGCCTTCGCACTCCCGTATTCGCATTCTACATAAACCACTTCCGCATACATAGTAAAGCCTTCATGAATCCACATATCAGCAATATCCTTGCTCGTAATGCTGTTTCCAAACCACTCATGGCCACTTTCGTGTATGATGATATAATCAAATAACAACCCAATTCCAGTATCGGATAAATCCCTGCCCAAATAGCCGTTTTTGTATTTATTTCCATAAGCCACGGCACTTTGATGTTCCATACCCAAATAGGGTGTTTCTACTAATTTGTATCCGTCTTCTACAAATGGATAGGTCCCAAACTTAGTTTGGAAACAATCCAGCATCGGTTTTACCTGTTCAAACTGAACCCGGGCTTTGGCTTCGTTTTCACGCAAAACATAATAATCCAAATCTAGCTTTTTGTAGGTTTCTCCAAAATGAATGTAATCGCCAATATTAACCGAGAGATCATAATTATTAATCGGATTTCGGACTTCCCAATCCCATCGGCTATAGCCGTCTTTTAAATCTTCTTTCCCTTTAAAACGACCGTTGGAAACATTCATCAGTCCATTGGGAACCGCCACTTTTATACTTGCTCCCCCATCCGGTTCGTCAGTTTGTGAATCCTTGCAGGGATACCAAAGGCTGGAGCCGGTTCCTTGCACCGCTACTGCAATCCAATCCTTATTATTGCTGTCTTTTTTAAATACAAAGCCTCCATCCCAAGGGGCATTTTTAGCGATAGTGGGATTCCCCGAATAGTAAAAACGGAGCTTGTTTTCAGTTCCCTTTAATAAAGGACTCGGGAAACTAACAAATACAGCATTATATTCTCTAGTGTAGGCTAGTTTTCCTCTGCCCATTAGAATACTGTCAATTTGCATGTTTTCGAATAAATCCAACTGAATCTTGCTAGTCGTTTCCAAAACTTTGAAACCGATTTCATTGTATCCTACAATCGATTTTTCATCGGGATTGATTCTGATGTTTAGATCATAACGCACTACATCATAGCAGTTTCTTTCAAAGCGCAAACCACCATGAAGCGAATCCTTTCTGCTAAAGTTTTCCTGAGCAGCGGTATTTAGAAAGGAGAAAAGAGCGAATACTAGAAGAATTTTATATTTCATTGGACGATAGGATTATAATTTAATCACTCTAGTTATAACTCCTAGAGGTTCTGCTTTTTTTTTGCTTCAGATTCACAGATTAAAAAATATTTTTAAAATCTGTGAATCTGTGGCTATTATTTCGTTAGTACTTTTGGGGCTTTCCCCAGAACTAGATTATATAATAAGTTTCTATTTATTTCTAAACCTGTAGTAGCCCCATATTAAATTTCTTCTCGATAGGAGCATGGTTAGCCGCTTCGATTCCCATAGAAATCCAATTTCGAGTATCCAAGGGATCTATAATAGCATCAGTCCACAAGCGTGCAGCTGCATAATAAGGGGAAACCTGTTCGTCATACCTCGCCTTGATCTTGTCAAATAGTTCTTGTTCTTTTTGCTCATCGACTATTTCCCCTTTCGCTTTAAGCGAACTCGCTTCGATTTGTGCTAATACTTTGGCCGCCTGAGTTCCTCCCATAACAGCCAATTCAGCACTTGGCCAAGCAAAGATTAATCTCGGATCATAGGCTTTTCCACACATGGCATAATTTCCCGCCCCATAAGAATTCCCTACAATTACTGTAAATTTTGGAACAACCGAATTGGCTACAGCATTAACCATTTTGGCCCCGTCTTTTATG
>CANEZU010000185.1 GCA_947444255.1 Flavobacteriaceae bacterium
ATATTTTTAATAAAATCTTTGAAACAATCAATAATTAGACCATTTAAAATAGTAAAACTTGAAAATCAGAATATTTTTTTTTGATAAGGAATTTTTTTTCGATTCTTTATGAAGCTTATTTTTTCAAGAATCGCAGTATTCAAAACCAAGTAAACAGGACATTGTCTTAAGATTATTTTAGCAGGAAATTTTAGGTAATGGGTTTTATCCTTTGATTATTAGCATTATTCCAGATATAAAAAGCGAGCCGAGAATAAATTTTCGCATTAGGTTTTCGTTCAATTTCAAATATATTTTTTTTCCAACATACAAAGCCAATATAAAAAAGGGTAATACAATTAGAGAATTATGCAATTGGCCGATCGTTAAAACTTCGCCCATAGCCAATGCAGGAATTCTAATTAAAGTCACAAATCCAAGAACGCCAAACATCGTGGCTCGAAAGACCCGTATATCAGTAGTTTCGTCTTTAACAACAATTACGTAAAGTGGACCTCCCGTAGAAAAAACACCGGAGAAGAATCCTCCTAGAAAACCAAAAATAGGTTTCATTATCGGAAAAAGCTTTATTTCCTTTCTTTTTATCAAACTATTGATGACAAATAAAAGAATAAATACGCCCAATGCTTTTTTAAGAAGTATCGGATGCCCGTATACTAAAATGAGTATTCCTAGAAGTACCCCAAGGCCTGATGACAACGCCAGTTCCTTGAGTAACTTCCTATCGATGTATTTCCATTCTTTATAAATATAAAAGGGAGTTGATATTAAATTAAATATTGATAAATAAGCTACGCCTTCTGATAGTGGCATCACATAAAGTAAAATAGGTAAGGAAATTAAAGCGGCTCCGAATCCTATAATCGTCTGCACAAAGAAACCTAAAAATATTCCAAAAATCAATAATAACAACATCATATCCATGATACAAAAATAAAGGAAGCTTGGTCGAGGCCAAAATTTATTCCACGGATTAAAATATTATATACCAAAAAAAAGAGGTATTATTGTATCTATTAAAATTTTTATTATGGTAGATACGATAGATCTAAAAATAATCGACAGATTACAAAAAAATGCAAGGACTACCTTTGTGGAAATTGGAAAGCAAATTGGACTTTCTCCTTCTTCAGTGAGAGAACGAGCTCAGAAATTAGAAGATAGCGGCGTGATAAAAGCTTACCATCTTAAATTAGATACCAAAAAACTAGGGTATGGGCTGGAGGTTATTATTTTGTATAAATTATTTAGTGGAAAACTTCAAACCTTTTTGGATCAACTGGAACAATTTCCAGAGATTAAAGAAAGCTACAGAATAACAGGAAGCCACAATATATTTATGAAAGTAATTTTGACAGATCAATTGCATTTGCAACAATTTATAGATCGACTTTTGATTCATGGTGAACCTACAACGCATTTGATTTTGTCTGATTTGCTCGATCATTCGGCTGCTATTAAATAAAATAGGAATAGTCTTAATACATTTAAAATAGTAAAAGGAACAGCACTTTATTCGTTTTTATAAACATGGATAGATTGTCCAACCAATTTCCAGTTACCACTTATTTTTTCAAGTAATCGAATCTCATGAGAATAGGTTTTCTTCCCATCCCTTGCTGTTGAAACCTCATCATGACTGACCCAAGCATTAAATTCTTGAATACTCATTTTGTAATTTGAATTCCTAGAATATCCTCCTTTTCCCATGGATTCTGGTTTTGGATTTACAATAGCATTAGGTGGAACATCAACACTAATTCCATTTACATTGGAAATTAATATTTTGCTATATGGTTGAATATACCAACAATCAGCATGGCCTTCTAAATCGGCAGCACGCCAGCTAAAGGATTCTTTTTCTAAAAGTTGTATAATACTTTCTTCGTCATCAATTTTGGGTTTACATGCCAATATAGTTAGACCTAATAAAAAATAGTAAGGAATTTTAGATTTCATACTGGTTTATTTAGTTGATAGAATGCGATTATTATATTTTTTGTAGGTAAATTTAGACTATTATTTTGTTTTAAACAAGTCATAAAAAATGATAAGTAAGTTCAAAAAAATAACAAATTATATAAGATTTAGCTTATGTAAAAGCATTTATGTTATTATTTAAACAATATGTTTACTTTCGTTAATAGGTCATTTCAAATTAATTTATCGTAAGTAGCTGTTTATAAAATAGTTGTTTATTTTAGAAACAAATTAATTTTTGTTTACTTATTTTCAGTCTGAATCATTTTTCCCCGCTTGTTCGTTACAACGTTTATTTGTATTAAACCTAATTAAAGCTTAATTTTTCTAAAATTGATACCATTGATTTCTAAACGAATTCTATATTGTTTAAAATTGCTATTATCATTTAATTAAAACGGCTTTATCTAATCCTATTTCAAAAAATAAGCCTTAACTTTAATTAGAGGCTTTTAGTGTTGAGTTAAATTCCTATAAGTAAAATAGTGCTCCCAAAAATAGTTTTAATACCGCTTAGAATATGAAAAAATTACTTACTATTTTTCTGATAAGCCTCACCTGGAATACCTATTCCCAAAAAGACAATTACATCTCTTTTTCTGTTGGGCTGGATGCTAAAAATGCCCTATTTGGAAGCGCTCCAACTAAGAATAAACCGGCTTTCAATTACTTATACCACTTCGCAATGGTATCTAATAATTACGAAGTTCATCTGGGTTATGAAGTTTTTAATAAATTGCAATCCAATAAATACTTAGTGGGTTTTGGCTATCATATTCCTTTGTATGCTAATGTTTTTAATTCTTGTTTGAAGACAACTTTTATGCCTGTCATCGAACCCGCAATAATTAATAGATGGGGAACTTGGGCTGGTGGAATTAGTTATTCCAAGTCAAGTTCGCATTTGACGATAGGTGTTAGCTTTGGATTTCGATGGGACCTCAATAGAAAATGGGCACTGGAATATTGCTACCAAGCGGTACCTAGAGTAGATTTAAGTGCCGAATACAATGAAGAATCTACTCAAGGCCGTTTAAGTATTGCAGGAACTCCCATTGTTGGTAGTGATTTTATTAAAATTGTGTATATGATAAAAAAATGAATCCTTTATCGTCCGCCAAAAATAGATTCTAAGACCGATGCTAATCGGATTCCTCCTTTTAAAATTTGGCTTTCAATAAGCACAACATTTTGATTTACGTATTCATCAGAAGGACTGTCCCCCTTGAATTCATAAATAGGTTCTAGTAATTTTCTTGATTCTCGAGACCATCGAATTACATTAATGCTTTTAAGACTTCTTATTTTTCTTTTCGAAAACGTATTGGCCGCAAGGCAATCTGAAAGCTTAATCCCTTTATATTCTATAATCCCAGAATCCCAAAGGGAATGCAGGTTGGTTTTCTTATCATTAAACTGAATTTTCATACCGTTTCCACCCTTGTCGGTTGCATAACCAACATGCAAAGGTTGGTGTAGATCACCAATCAAATGAAAAAGAATTAGTATTTTGGTTTTCGTTTCTTCCTTAGTTAAGCCTTTATTGTTTTTTAATTCGGCAATAGTCAGATTCAGAATGGATATGATGTTATCCGAATGCATATCAATTACTTTAGCCCCTTTTTCAAAATTCACATAATGATAAGGCTGCATGTTATCATATTTTTTATCGCTCTTAATTTGATCCATCCAGTTGGCCGCATCTTCAATAGACATTCCATCAAGGTAGTCCAATACTACTTTCTTAGTGTTGGCATCTAAATAAGTAAAAGCCACTTCGGCAACTAAGCCATGTCCTTTTTTGCCCCAGGCAAAGGAATCAATAGGGTTTAAAAAAGTAAGTAAAGAAAGAATCAGAAAGCAGCAGTATTTATACATTTTTTTGTTTTTACAAATATAAAGGATGTTTTCCTACCGAAACAAAATTCTTTTATTATTAAAAGGCTAAGCCAATCTTATTATTTAGCTATGAGGACCTTTAAAAGGGGATATAATATCGCTTTTATCCGAAATATTTGGACTTAAGTTATATATGCCACCTTTGTGAAATCAATATTTATGATTATATTTCAGTAATGAAAATAGCTGAAAATCAGAATTCAAGTTATAATTTTTTGAACCTAAGGCATATTCCATTTTTTACAGAAAATGGTAAAACTATTAGCCGTTTTATTTTTACGGCTTTTTTTATCGGAATCGGAATTTGGTTTATTAAACACGAAAAGGCCGAGCTCCTTGAAGTAAAAAACACCCTTCAAAATGCAAATATACAATTGGTGCTTACTGGTTTAATTCTAACTGCACTCTATATTTTGTTCCAAGGCCTTATGTATGTGGCTTCTTTTGCAAGTATAAAAACAAAAC
Organism: Flavobacteriaceae bacterium; assembly: GCA_947444255.1. Taxonomy (GTDB): domain Bacteria; phylum Bacteroidota; class Bacteroidia; order Flavobacteriales; family Flavobacteriaceae; genus Flavobacterium. The sequence goes on from CANEZU010000185.1 coordinate 4,345, forward strand.
TTTCCATTTCTGAAGCCATTTTCCTCTTCTTAAAACGAAATTTTATTAGCGTTTTCTTACCCGCAGGTGGAATTTCCTCTCTTGCTTTTTTTACTAAAGACATCAAAAAAAAAGGAATTATAGAAGTACAGATTTATTTGGCCTCCTCAATTTATGCCTTCATCGGAATTCTATCCGTAGTTATAATCTCTATCCCATGTTTTATATATGCATTGACACAATCTTCAGTGGGTATTAGTGAATGGTTTGCACTTCTAACATTGATAGTAACAATCGTTTGTTTAATAATAATTTACCGCTCTTTATTAAATAAAACCAATGTTTACAGATGGACGGTTAAAAAATTTCCAAAAACGGAATTAATTTTGGAAGATTTACAAAACAATAAAATAGATAAAAACAATTTTATTCGGGTGTTGTTATATTCCCTTATTATAGAATTGCTCGGAATAGCTCACGTATATGTTGCTATGCTAGCATTGAATTACACACCCTCACTGTTGGCGGCAATTATGGCATATATAGTAGCTGTAATTTTTTTGATAGTTTCTCCTTTTCTTCGCGGAC
>CANEZU010000186.1 GCA_947444255.1 Flavobacteriaceae bacterium
ATCGAGACCCGTCATCAGGCTAAGGTAACCTCCAGCGGAATGACCCGAGAGATAAATCAGATTCGGATTTCCGCCATATTTACTGATGTTTTTGAAAACCCAGGCTTCGGCAGCGGCAGCGTCTTCGATATATTTGGGAGCCGTCACCTTTGGCGATAAGCGATAACCTACTCCAACAATTGCGATTCCTTTGTTCATTAATTCCGTTGGTATTTCTTTTTCGCCAGCCGTGAGTCCGCCGCCATGAAACCAAATAATGGTGGCGAAGTTCTTAGTGTTTTGAGGATAATAAATGTCAAGTACACAGATTTCATTGGTATAAGCATCCTTCAAATTTGTGGCATCACTGTAATAATGGATGTCCTTTTTGGTCTCATAACTCGTTTCCTGTGCCTCAAGAATTGTCGCGAATCCTAGTACGAAAAGAAATAGTATTTTGTTTTTCATGCTTGTCTTTTTACAAAAGTAGTTCCTTTCAAAAATAGTGTATTTTAGAGTACGATCTGTTTTTTTTTAAAGGGATCAGAACGCATGTACTAGGATTGCGAGGGATTGTTTTTGACTGGATCAATATAAAATCCCGCAGTCTTTTTAATTCCGCTATTTTAGTATTAAATTGCACCTCCAAAAAAATATAAAAACTCTTAACAGAATATGAAGCATTTATTTCTAGCAGCCCTAGTGTGGCTTGCCTTAATTGATACTGTTGGTGCACAGCAGTTAAAATCTCCAAATCAGAAACTCGAAATGGAGTTTAGCCTGAAAAGTGACGGAACGCCCACTTATAGTTTAAACTATAAAGGGAAGGCGGTTATTAAAACTAGTAAATTAGGTCTTGAACTTAAAGATGATCCTAAATCCTTATTAAATGATTTTACCACCATCGATAGTAAAACCAGCACATTTGATGAAAACTGGAAACCCGTTTGGGGCGAAGTGGCTGAGGTTCGCAATAACTACAATGAATTGGCGGTAAGCCTGAATCAAAAGGGAACGGATCGTCAGATTGTGATTCGTTTTCGCTTGTTTGATGACGGACTGGGTTTTCGATATGAGTTTCCAACACAGAAGAACCTTGTTTATTTTGTAATCAAAGAAGAGCGCACTCAATTTGCGATGGCTGGCGATCATACCGCTTTTTGGATCCCAGGCGATTATGATACTCAGGAATATGATTATACGACTTCCAAACTATCAGAAATCAGAGGACTGAGTGAAAAGGCTAAGACAGCAAATGTTTCCCAGACTTCTTTTTCGACTACTGGCGTGCAAACTTCGATTATGCTAAAGACTGCCGACGGCTTGTATATCAATTTGCACGAAGCGGCCTTGATCAATTATTCGACAATGCATTTGAATCTGGATGATACCAACCTGATTTTTGAATCTTGGCTTACCCCAGATGCAAAGGGCGATAAAGGCTATATTCAGGCACCAAGTTCTTCGCCTTGGAGAACTATTATTGTAAGTGATGATGCCAGAACCATATTGGCCTCTAAGATGACTTTAAATTTGAATGAACCTAGCAAGATAGATGATACTTCTTGGATCAAACCTATGAAATATGTAGGTGTTTGGTGGGAGATGATTAGTGGTAAAAGCAGCTGGTCCTATACCGATGAATTCCCATCGGTACAATTGGGTGTTACTGATTATTCTAAAGCGAAACCTAGTGGAACCCATGGCGCAACTACTGCCAACGTTCGTAAATATATTGATTTTGCAGCTAAGAATGGTTTTGATGGCGTCCTAGTAGAAGGCTGGAATGAAGGTTGGGAAGACTGGTTTGGAAAATCAAAAGATTATGTCTTTGATTTTCTGACGCCTTATCCTGATTTTGATGTGGCAGGTTTGCACGCTTATGCCAAATCGAAAGGGATCAAGATGATTATGCATCATGAAACTTCGGGTTCGGTGCGAAATTATGAGCGTCATATAGACAAGGCATATCAGTTTATGAAGGACAATGGTTATGATGCCGTAAAAAGTGGTTATGTAGGTTCTATTTTGCCAAGGGGCGAAAATCATTACAGCCAGTGGGTTGTGAATCATTATCAGTATGCGATTGAGAAAGCAGCAGAATATAAAATTATGGTCAATGCCCACGAGGCCGTTCGACCTACAGGAATCAACAGAACCTATCCGAACTTGATAGGCAATGAAGCGGCTAGAGGTACCGAATATCAGGCTTTTGGAGGGTCGAAACCGAATCATGTTACCGTATTGCCTTTTACCCGTTTAATCGGTGGACCGATGGATTATACGCCGGGAATCTTTGAGATGGATTTGAGTAAAATAAATCCGAACAATCACTCGCATGTAAACAGTACGCTGGCGAATCAGCTGGCATTGTATGTTACGATGTACAGTCCCTTGCAGATGGCCGCTGATTTACCGGAGAATTATGATCGATTTCCCGATGCTTTTCAGTTTATAAAGGATGTAGCTATTGACTGGAGTGACAGTAAATATTTGGAGGCAGAACCGGGTCAATACGTTACCGTTGCCCGAAAAGCAAAGACTACAGGACGCTGGTTTGTGGGTAATGTAAATGGAGAAAGTCCACGTACTTCTACTATCAAATTTGATTTCTTAGATAAAGGGAAAAGCTATACGGCTACTATTTATAGCGATGCCAAGGATGCTCATTATAAAACCAATCCGCAGGCCTATACGATTCGGAAGTTACGAGTGACTTCCAAATCGAACTTGGCCCAATTATCAGCGCCTGGTGGCGGATATGCGATCAGTATTGTTGAAAACTAGCGAGCTGCGATTAGAATTGCGCTTGATTATAAAACTAAAAACTCCAAATTGATATTTGGAGTTTTTTTGTGTTGTGGTTTTTTTGGTTTTGGAATGATGATATCCTCAGAAGGCTATTAATTCCGACTTTTATTGGTGCTCGTGCAGGACTTCCGCTTCTATTTTTGTTCTTTCTTTTCCACATTTGTTACAGGCACCCGGGCTATCAGAAGTAGACCCATCTTCGGCGCAGATGTATTTGGTACGTTTTTCCATACGAGCCTTGCTGCCTTTTGTGGAGTGGATGTATTCTTTCTTGGTCATTTTGACTAAAGGCATTCCGCAGATGGAGCATTTACCTTCAAAAGGACTGGTTTGATTGGGGTGCATGCGGCAGCAGTAGGCGGTTTTAGGCGTTTCAACTTTGGTTAATTCTTTGCCACATTTGGAACACTTTCCTGCTTGATCCGAAACAGTTCCGTCGTCTTTGCAAAGGTATTTGGTCGTCATCTCCATTCTGGCTTGACTTCCTTTGGGTGGGTTTAGAAATTTCTTCTCTGTTATTTTTACTAATTCCATTCCGCATTTGGGACAGTTTCCAGGAGATTCACTTGTTTGGTCGGGATGCATAGGGCAGGCATAGGTTTGTTTTAGAGTTTCTGCACTTGCTTTTTTTTCGGGTACTTGCGCATTAATCGATGTTATTGCGGCGAGGGAAAAGCTTAAAAAGACTAGTAATTTTTTCATGTTTAAAAGTTTTAGAGTTAAATGTTTATTGTTAATATTAGTTTGTATTCTTTTACAGCGATTTTTTGGTGACCTATAGTTTTGAATTCATTGTGAGTACCATATTAGCGAACCTCTGTTGGGACTTGGAGGAACCTAAATAGGGCATTTACAGGTATTTCGGCTAGAAAAGTTCCGCTTGGCTAAGGTTTGGGTTGTATTAAAGTTAGTAAATAAACAGATTCGAGCGCTTAAAAATAGATTAAAAACACAGCTGTATTTGGTTTAGGAATTAGGGAGAAGTGAAAAGTGTATTTCGACTGCACTCCCAATGGGGAATACTAGTTGCTTAAAATAGAATGTCTCCTCTTTAATTCGGTATAGCTGGGTTTAAAGGAAAAACGAGCAATGGAAACCATAGATTCAAAATTGTTCTTCTCTTGTGCAGGCCAAAATTTTAACTGGTTTCTGACTTCTTCTAATTAATGTTTAAACAGGGTAAAAATTCTAGTAATCAATTGCTTATATTTGTTAATTGTAAAAAAATTCTTATTAAAAAAATAAGTGTTTTCTAATAGAAATTGGGTTCTCCCATGGCTATTTGACCTTAAAAATGGCTTTATTAAATTCAAGAAAGATGAAAAAGAATCTCTTAGTTCTGCTTTTGTTCTGCTTCCTAAAGTTGTTTTCGCAAAGCAGCTGTACTGATTTTGATATCGCTCACTTTAAAATTAACGGGACTACTACCATCAGCGGGAACGAAGCGACTTTAACAACGGCCTCTTACAATCAGGGGGGGAGTATTTGGAATATAGAGCGTCTTGATTTATCAAAAGACTTTAGCATTAGCACGGATCTGAATTTTGGAATTATTGATGGCAGTGGTGCCGACGGTATCGCTTTTGTGCTGCAACCGCTGTCTTCGGATATGGGTTCTGTAGGTGGGGGATTGGGCTATCAAGGGATCAGTCCGTCCCTGGCGATCGAGTTTGATACTTGGTTTAATGATGGAATGGATCCCTTGGCAGATGATCATATTGCGATAATTAAAAATGGCGATTTGACGCTTGCCTCTCATGCCGAATTCGTGCCGCCTATTGCCTTGAGCAATATAGAAGATGGGCTGTGGCACTCGGCCTTGTTCGAATGGAATGCGAGTTCCCAAAAACTAAAACTAAGTTTTGATGGCCGGGTCGAATTTGACACCCCTATAGCGCTGCAGTCCTTAATTTTTTCGGGGAGTCCCTATGTGTATTGGGGTTTAACAGCCGCCACAGGAGGGGCTATCAATTTACAAAGAGTCCGCCTTAATAATTATTGTGTGAGTACGGAATCCTGTGCTGCTATTCCTGAAATTAGTAGTTCGGCTCTAAGTATTTGTGCCGGTCAGACGGTAAACCTGAATGCCAATGGGACGAGTAGCTTTTTATGGTCCACG
>CANEZU010000187.1 GCA_947444255.1 Flavobacteriaceae bacterium
AATAATTAAACAACATAAAAAAGAAAGAAATGAAAAAAGTAATTATCCTTATAATTGGTATTTTTGGAATGGCTCTTACGACTAATGCTCAAAAAATAAATTCGAATTCAAAAGCCAATACGCTTAGCCCAAAAGAAATAAAAGAAGGCTGGCAATTGCTTTTTGATGGAAAATCTACCACCAATTGGCATACGTATAATAAAGCTTTTTTAGGAAGTGCTTGGAAGGCCGAAGCAGGCACATTACATCTGGATTCTTCTAAAAAAGAAGGCTGGCAAACTGCCAATGGTGGTGACATTGTTTTTGAAAAAACCTTCAAAAATTTTGATTTTAAAATCGAATGGAAAATAGCTTTAGCTGGAAACAGCGGCATCCTATTTTACGTTCAAGAAGCAAAAAAATACGAATATCCATGGAATACCGGAATTGAATGCCAGGTAGCAGACAATCAAAATAATGAAGATGGTAAAATTTACAAAAGCCGAGCAGGGGATTTATATGAATTAGTGGCTTGTACTAATGAGGTAGTAAAGCCGGCTAACGAATGGAATCAATTGGAAATAATAAGTAAAAACGGAAATCTGACAGTCATTCTTAATGGCGAAAAAGTGATAGCAACTTCTCTTTGGGACAAAAAATGGAAGGAATTGATAGCCGCAACTAAATTTAAAGATATGCCTGGTTTTGGGACCTTTAAAACCGGAAAAATAGCATTGCAAGATCACGGTGCCGATGTTTGGTTTAGAAACATTCGGATCAAAGAATTAAAATAAATAAAATAAGTCAAAACAACTCTACTCCAAGCCTTATCGCATTTAAAAATATAAGAAATATGAAATTAGCAATTTTAGGTTCCGGATTTATAGCTCGATTTTATGCCGATTCTTTGATGGGACAAAGAAGAAAGGATGAAATAGTCATGGTGTATAGCAGATCTGAAGCTAATGCTAAAGAATTTGCAAAGGACTACAAAATTTCTAATTTCACTACAAACCTAGCGGAATGTATTGAACATAAAGAGGTTGAAGCAGTCATAATTGCCTTATCCAACGACATGCACTTAGAAGCTGTCTTGGCCTGTGCCAAAGCGGGTAAACATGTTTTGTGTACCAAGCCACTGGGACGAAATGCAAGCGAAGCTTTAGAAATGCTAAGAGCAGTTGATAAAGCTAAAATTATTGGAGGCTATTTAGAAGACTTGTGCTATACACCAAAATTTTTAAAAGCATTGGCTAGTGTAAAATCCGGACAAATTGGGGAAGTAATCTGGACAAAAAGTAGAGAAACTCATCCTGGACCCCATAGCGATTGGTTTTGGAATAAAGAAAAATCGGGTGGTGGAGTCCTAATAGATTTAGGTTGCCATTGTGTCGAAATAAGTCGAAATTTTATAGGCAAAAAATACAAGCCAGTTGAAGTAATGTGCTGGGGAGATACCAGGGTTCATCCTATTGAAGCCGAAGATAATGCTATCGGTTTGGTTAAATATGAAAATGGGGCTATTGGACAATTTGAGGTGAGCTGGACTTTTAGAGGCGGAATGGATTTAAGAGATGAAGTCATGGGTACCGATGGTACTATATGGATTAATAATTTTTTACGCACTGGTTTCGAAATGTTTAGTTCCGGTAAAACAGGCGCATATGTTGCCGAAAAAGCAGAGAGTAGCAGTGGATGGTTGTTTCCCGTAGGGGACGAAATACATGAATTGGGTTACAGCCACATGTTTACCGATATGTTCAATGCCATTGATAATAACACCCAACCATCTGAGAATTTTTATGATGGGTATATAACAAATGTCATTTTAGATGCAGCCTATACATCCATTAAATCCAAACAATGGGAACCCATTAAAATTATGGATTGGAGAGAAACAACCGTAGAGAAAAAAGAAAAGAAATACGAAGATTTTGATGAAAACTATTATCTAATCAAAGAAGAAGTTTTACCAAACGGAGATAAAAAAGTAATAATCAAAAATAAAAAAACGGGTTCCATAGAAAGAAGATAATTTATACCGACAACCCCACTTCTAATCTAAACACTACAAAGTCCAGATACTTTAATTTTGATTTTAAATCAAAGTGAATTTCTTAATATCAGGGAACACCTATTCTCTATTTGTTTTTTCTTTCCTACCAGAATCATTTCAGCCATCATTTTTCCCATAGCATTAAAATCAGTCGATATGGTCGTAATGCCATTTTCAACTACTTTTTTTAAGGGTGTATCATTATAGGAAATAATTCCAAAATCAGAACCCAGCTTTAAGTTTTGATTTTTTGACTTTTCGATAAGCCAAACCAAATCCCGGTCATTGGGAATAATATAAACTTCACCATTAGTAATAATACGATTTTTAAATTCTGTAATAATTTCATGTTCAAATTTAAAATCCTCGCAAAACTTTTGAAAACCTTCTTTCATTCCCAAAGGTTCGCGAAATCCTGGAAAAATTAAAATCATTTTTTGGTATTTATTTAAACTTGACTTTCCCTCAAGCAAGCAATTATAAATGTCTTTGAGGTGATTTTGATATACGGCAGGATAGGCTTTTAATTCAGAATTAGTTTGATCTAAGATATACACATCCGAAACCGGTAGGGTTTTTATTAAAGAATTTGATCCTACTAAATTAGTTGGCATCAAAATATATTTGGTATAATTCCCTTTACAATCGGCAACTAATTTTTTAAATACCTCGAGGTTGAAATGGTGAAAGAAAATATCAACTTCCGCACCCGGACCAATATTTTCCAAAAAAGAATTATACAGGTCTTCTTTAAAAATATTGAGCTCGTCAAAAAGCATAAAGATGCGCTGTTTAACCCTAACTTCTGTGCTTTTAACATAATATCCTTTGCCAATAATAGCATAAATAATTCCTCTTTTTTTTAAGTCTTCATAGGCCTGTAATACCGTATCACGTGATACAGAAAATTCCAAACACACTTTATTTATGGAAGGTAATTTTTCGTCTTTTTTTAAATATCCCTCTTCTATTGTTTTTTCAACAGAAAAAATAATTTGCTTGTATTTGGGTATACCCTGATTATTCTGAATGGAAATAATACGCATTATTACTGTTTTTTGTGCAATATACTAAAAACTGGTAGGTACTAGTATGTTGAATCCGGATTTTAATCTATTTTTGAAATTACTTATTCACAATAATACAATGAAAATAAAACACATATCACATTTAATATCCGATTATTCAAGGAAATCAAGTGGTTTACTGCTGGATTCTGAATTCATTGAATCTTATGAATTAACAAACAAAAATGGTGTAAAATTGAATATTATCAATTTTGGAGCAGCTATTAGCGCCTTGAAAATACCTACAAAAAATGGAACTATCATAGATGTTGTCCTTGGTTTTGATGTGATCGAAAATTATATAAAATCCTTTGCCCTAGAAGGCGCTCCCTATTTTGGTGCTACCGTGGGTAGGTATGCCGGAAGAATCAATAATGCTACATTCAACTGGAATGGAGGAATAATTCAGTTAAATAAAAACCATGGCACACATTCTTTGCACGGGGGAAAAGAAAACCTAAGTCAAAAATTGTGGAAACTTAAATCCCACAATCACAAAGAAAATCCATCCATAACCCTCTCCTATTTAAGTCCACACAATCAGGAAAACTTCCCAGGTGATTTAGAAGTTGATTTAACCTATACTTTATCCGAAGACAATGAAATTATCGTAGAATATAATGCCACAACTACCCAAGACACTGTTGTAAATTTAACCCATCACAGTTATTTTAATCTGGATGGGCACGATGCCGATCTCAGCAATCAGCGTTTAATAGTGAATTCCGGAATGATTTTGGAAACTACCCAAGATCAAATTCCGACAGCTCGTTTTCTGAATTTAAAAAACCATCCCTTCGATTTCTCTCAAGCTAAAATCTGCCCCACAGCAATAGACACCACTTTTGTTTTAGAAAAAGACGATGAATTTGCGGCATCGCTAATTAGCACTAAAAACGGCCTGGGAATGTCAGTCTTTACCAACCAACCTGCAGTACATATTTATGTTGGGGGGAAATGTTCCAACGAATTAAAGGGCAAAGAAAATACCGACTATCATTCGAACAGTGGCATCTGTTTTGAAACTCAAAATTTTCCTGACGCTCCCAATCACGACCATTTTCCTAGTTCTATTTTGAGAAAAGGAGATTTATACCATCATAAAACCATTTATAAATTTGAATCCTTTTAATATGAGAAACTATACCTTTATATTGATTCTGATTTTTAGTATCACTTTCAATTCTTCTCGATCTCAGACTATAAATAGCTCGTCCGTGAAAGCAAATTCAACGGCTATAAGTCCTGCTTTTGCAAAAGGTGCTGATATCGGATGGCTGGCACAAATGGAAGCTACAGGATATCAATTTCTGGATAGCGATGGTTCCAATAAAGACTGTCTCCAACTTTTAAAAGACCGAGGAATTAATACGATTCGCCTTCGTGTATGGGTAAATCCCTCTAATGACAAAGTCAATGGACATTGTAATACCGCCGAAACGGTACTTATGGCTGTAAGAGCACAAAATTTAGGAATGCGCATTATGATCGATTTTCATTATAGCGATTCCTGGGCCGATCCCGGCAAACAAACAAAACCAGCAGCATGGATCAATCATTCTTTCACCGAATTATTAAACGATGTTTACACCCACACTTCGGATGTTTTAACTGCCCTAAAAACAGCGGGTGTAACACCCGAATGGGTACAAATAGGGAATGAAATTCCAGGTGGAATGCTTTGGCCGGAAGGCAGTACATCAAATTGGTCGCAATTGGCTCAATTATTAAACAAAGGCTATGAGGCTACAAAAGCAATTGATCCGGCTATCAAAGTAATTGTGCATGTC
>CANEZU010000188.1 GCA_947444255.1 Flavobacteriaceae bacterium
AAAATTCCCTATTCCTCCAATGTTGAGCATAATTCGGTTTTCTCCTTTTTTACTTAAAATCAAATAATCCCCATAAACTGCCAGTGGTGCACCTTCGCCTCCAGCTGCCAAATGCTTTTGTCTGAAATCAGAGAGCGTTATTATTCCTGTTTTTACTGCAATATGATCTCCATCTCCTATTTGTAAAGTTCCGTTTGGGAATTTTTCTTGCAGGTGCAGAATTTTTGGAGCATGGAATACTGTTTGACCATGTGAAGCGATTAAATCAACCTCATCACTAGCTATATTCCATTTTTTCAAGCAATTTAAAACTATATTAGCATGTAAGAACCCTATCCATTCGTTTAATAATACAAGATTCTGAAAATCAATATTTTGTTTTGCAAAAACAGTTCTTATTTCTGTTTTTATTTCTTCGGAATATTCAATAGTTTCAAATTGTACTAATTTTACTTGCGTGTTTATGCCTGAACCTAAAATTTCACATAAAGCCACATCTAAACCATCCATTGAGGTACCCGACATTAAACCGACGATCATTCGAGAAGGTTTTTGGGCAATTTTATAAAGTAATTCCAGATCTGCATTCATAATTTAATTTTTTAGAGCATTATTATATTTTCTGTTATTATTAATTTATAAAATTTCATTTTAAAAAGTTAGCACTTCATCAGAAGTTTTACTGATAAGGTAAAGTCCAATGAATGTAATTAGTCCATTTAGTAAAATTAATTCATTGTCAAATACATATCCAAACAAAAACATTTTAGAATTTTCACTAATAATATATGTTAAAGCCGGGGATAAAAGACATATTAATGGAACCAGTTTGTCATTAACTTTTTTGGTTTTTAAAAATAGACCAAAAGAATACAAACCTAATAGAGGGCCATAGGTATAAGAAGCAACTTTGAATATCATGTCAACTACAGAACTATCATTTATAGAATTAAAAATTATAACAACTAAAAAGACCATGGCGGAAAACCCAATATGTACAAAATTTCGAGTTCGAACCCTATTTTTTTTGTGAAGATTCTCGGTTTTATCCATACCAATAAAGTCTACACAAAAAGAGGTGGTTAGAGCCGTTAAAGCAGAATCTGTAGTAGCAAAAGTTGCTGCAATGAGCCCCAAAAGAAAAACAATCGAAGGTATCAGCCCTAAATAATTTAGGGCAATTTCTGGAAATAGTAAATCGGTTCTGGGTTTATTTGTAATGGAATCTAATGGAATGGCAATTCCATTTTTGTTAGCATAAATGTATAGTAAAGCACCTACACTCAGAAAAAAAATATTGATAAGTACAAATATTCCTGTGAAAGTAAACATATTTTTTTGAGCTTCCTCTATGTTTTTACAACTTAGATTTTTTTGCATCAAATCTTGATCAAGCCCCACCATTGCTATAGTTACGAAAATACCTCCTATTATTTGTTTGGCAAAATGAAATTTACTAGACATGAAATTATCAAAGAAAAATATTTTAGAGTAGTTACTTTCTTTTACCTCTTCAAAAGCTTGTAAGAAACTTAAATTCAAACTGTCACAAACAAAATAGATCGTAAGAAAAACGGAAGAAATTAGGAAAAATGTTTGTAAAGTATCGGTGATTATTATCGTTTTGAGGCCTCCTCGATAGGTATACGAGAAAATTAAAACTAAAGAGATTAAGACGGTTAAGGCAAAAGGAATATTATAATAGTCAAAAACATAACGTTGTAATACTATAATAACTAAATAGAGTCTAAAAGAGGAGCTTATGGTTCTACTTATTAAAAAAATAGTAGCAGCTGTTTTGTAACTATAGGAACCCATTCTCTTTTCAATATATCCATATATTGATGTTAAATTCATTCTGTAGTACAAGGGTAATAATAGCTTAGTAATTATAATAAACCCTATTGCATTACCTAATATGAACTGAAAGTATTTGAATTGTTCTCCACCCGCAGCACCAACTTCTCCTGGAACGGATATAAATGTTACTCCAGACAGTGCAGTTCCAATCATTCCAAAAGCAACTAAATACCATTTTGAATTTTTATTCGCTTTAAAAAAGGCTTCATTACTGTCATCTTTTTTGCTTACCCTATTTGAAATATAGAATAGTATACTAAAATATAGAATAATGAGGATTAGAATTGCACTTGGAGTCATCGGATTTTTTAAATAATTGATTTCTTAAATATCTAGATTTTTGTTTTTATGGAGTAAAACGGCTCTAACGCTTTTATGTTTTTCTAGTAATTGTAAAGCTAGTTTTTCGTCAATTTTAAGCTCTTCTGTTATCATTTGGACCCCTCTTTGTACTAATTTTTTATTCGACAATTGCATATCAATCATTTTGTTCCCATAAATGCGACCCAATTTGATCATAACTGATGTCGAAATCATGTTTAAAACAAGTTTTTGAGAAGTTCCAGCTTTCATTCGTGTACTACCGGTAAGAAATTCAGGGCCTACAATTAATTCTATGGGAAAATCAGCTTCTTTTGAAATCAGACTTTGACTGTTGCAAGAAATACTCCCGGTGATGATATTATTTTCACGGGCTTTATTTAAACCACCGATGACATAGGGTGTATTTCCTGAGGCAGCAATTCCTATAACTACATCTAAACTTGAAATAGCATATGCTGATAAATCTCTCCATGCCTGATGAATGTCATCTTCCGCATTTTCTACGGCTTTCCTAATGGCAGAATCACCACCGGCAATAATGCCAATAATCCAGTTATCAGGGACGCCAAAAGTAGGAGGACATTCTGAGGCATCAAGGATACCAATTCTTCCAGAAGTACCGGCACCAATATAAAATAAACGGCCACCAAGTTTCATTTTAGATACTATACAGTCTACTAGTTTTTCAATATTTGGAATTTGGTTTTCAATTATAAGAGCGACTTTCTTATCTTCATTATTGATATTTTGAAGTAGCTCCTGAATACTCATTTTATCTAAATTGGAATAAAGAGATTCTTGTTCGGTATCAGTATTATTCTTTTTCATTTTTTGTGGTAAATTAATTTGTATAAATAATGAGCTCAAATAAACTCATAAATAATACTTATGAAGAAATTGCAACCCTTTTAGGCATAAAACAAAAGCAATTAAGAGCTAGTTTATTAACCTATTATAAAAACGAGGCGAAATAAATAATAAATTATTTGCCTCGTTTTGGTATTAAGTTTTAATTTGCAGGATCAGCGGGAGTATTGGGATTATTAAATCTTTCTGAATCTGGATAAGGATAAAATTCACGATTTCTTTCTGTGTTTGTTCGGCTGAAACGTTTACTGTCTTCAAGTTTTAAACCAGACATGTATAATTCGATGCAACGATTTCTATAAATTTCCTTCAAAATACTTGCTTGGTCTACATTACCACTATAAGCAGGTAGATTTGCGCCAATACCAAATGCATCTGAGGAAGCTGTTTTGGTAAGTATTTTGTTTAATTCAATGGTAGCCTCAGCTAAAAGATTTTTTCGAGCGTACACCTCTGCTTTAATCAAAGTTATTTCACCAGGAAGATAAAGAGGGATTAATTTAGAATAAGAATCAAAAAAACCAGCACCTGTAGTTGGATTACTACCTGTAGTAATATAAAAATTAATTCTACCGTCTGATGAAATAGGAGCAAGAGCTGAAGGCAAACCAAAAGTACGGTCAATTGGTTGGTAATTATTTGGTGTCAAAATTGCGCTGAAAGCTATTGGATTATTACTTATTATGTCATATAAAAATGTAGACTTTGAAGATAATTCAACCTTATTTGCATATAATAAAGCATTATCATAATCAGCCGCCATTAAGTAAAAACGGGCCAATAGTGCATTGACTGTATTTGTGTATTTGATACTGTTTATTAAACCTGAAAAACCACTAGCATCTGCTAAATAAGGTTCTGTTGCTTTTAAAGTACTTATTGTTTCGGCAATTACTTCAGCTCTGGAATTAAATTCCGCATTTGTAGTCGTTAACAATGGTACTCTTTCAAAGAACTGAATAAGTGTTCCAGTTGCTAAAGCTTTAAAAATTGAAGCGTGTACAAAAATACTAGCTTTTTCAGCAGGTACAGAAATAATATTTATGGCTTCAAGTACTTTCTGAGCTTCTGCTTTAATAACTAAACTTTGTGACCAAAGATTATTTATAACAGCATTTTTGGAGGAAACGGATACTCCTCCACCTAGAAGTTCTGCTTCATCTGCATTACCAGCATTTAAAAGGCGAAGTTCATTTGTTGTAAAACCATTTCCAGTTATAATAGTATATACAGGGCTTTGTCTACCTATGCTCCATTTGCTTTGTAAGCCATTGGTAGCCCCTATAAGTCCGGATCTATTTGAAAAAACTACTGTTTCAGTTGGTTTAGTTGGATCTAAATATTCCCCATCGCAAGAGGTTAACGATAAGCACAAAAGCAGAAATATTATAATTGTTTTTTTCATGATGTTGTTATTTTAAATTAAAATTGAAATTTTAATGCTAATGAATATGTTTTAGGGATTGGAATAGATCCAAAATTATATTTCGCTACGGATGATTGACCGCCAGAATTAGTTTCTGGATCATAGCTAGTAAAATTATCCCAAGAAAACAAGTTTCTACCACTTGCATTGATAGTCAAATCGTTGAAAAAATTATTTAATTTTCCAAAGGAGTAACTAAGAGAAACTTCTCTTAATTTTATATAACTTCCGTCAACTACTCTAAATTCTTGAATATTATAGATAGACCAGATATAGCCCCTTGGTAGTTCACCTGTAAGTTCTTTTGTAACCAATTCACCACTTCCAACTCCTTGGCGTGTTCTATAATCAGCATCAAAAACATCACCACCTTGAACACCGTCAAATAATACCGATAAATTAAATCT
>CANEZU010000189.1 GCA_947444255.1 Flavobacteriaceae bacterium
CCTCATCATATCGTTTTAAACGTTCTAAAGCTTTAGCTTTTTCCATATAAGCACCCAGAAACTCATCGTCAATTAGGGTTGCATATTCAAAAGCACGCAAAGCTTCTTCGTATTTTTTTAGCCCATAGTGTAATCTACCTGACTGATGCCAAGCAATTTCACTGTAGGGATTATTGTTGATGTATTTGTCTAAGTAAATTATAGCCTGTTCATTCTGATCTAAAAATTCATAACAATATACTACATTGTATAAAGCCGCTTGATCTTCAGTGTCTTCTTCAAGGCATTTTATAAAGTTTTCTTTGGCTAATTCAAGATTGTCCATGAACAGATATTCCATTCCAATTAGATTGTAAACATCAGCAAGATCATCAGTGTATTTCAAAGCTACTTTTAATAATTCAACTGCTTTTTCGTGATTGTCTCTTTTGGAATAAATATTGGCCTTCTGAATGTATATTTCTTCATTATTTGGCTCAATAGCGTATAACTCATTTAGTAATTTTTCGGCTATTTCAAGTTTATCATCATAAACTAACATTTCTACCTGAACTAGTTTAAGACCAGTTGATTTGGGATGTTGTTCGAGTGCTAATTTTAAGGCTTTTTTTGCTAATGATGCTTTTCCCATATCGAGATAATGAAGGATGATCTCTTCAAATTCCTCGGAATCAAAAAAGAGAACTTTGTTGGTTTTCAACATAGACTCAAATTTTGATAAAGATAAGTTGTAGCTTTCTTCGTCGTCGCTTATTTGCATACTATTTTTCTTTAAAATTATCCTTATTAAAAGTAAGGATTAAATTGGTATTATTGAAGTTAAGGAGATTTGTTGTCAACAATTTAATTAACAAATGATGAATATCAGGAGATTGAATTTTTTGCGGTTTTTAATTTTGTATTCTTTTTCTTGTTATGATTATATTCCGAGAGTTGTAGTAGTAATCCGTATTCCGTTTTGATAAATTAATTCTCCTCTAATATTTCATCCATCGCTTCCAAAATAATGGCACAACCTTCCCGAATTTCTTCATTAGAAATAGTCAAAGGCGGTGTAATTCGTATGGCACAACCCTCAAAAAGTAACCAAAATAATATCAATCCTTTGTCCTGACATTTAAAAATCACCTTATTAGTGATTTCAGCATTTGCGGTCATTGCAGTTAACATTAATCCTCGTCCTCTCACTTCTTCTATCAAAGGGTGTACCAAAATAGAACGGAATAGTTTTTCTTTCTCTAAAGCCTCAGTCATTAGATTAGTTTCAGTAATTTCCTGTAATGTTGCTAAACAGGCTGCCGCTATGACAGGATGGCCGCCAAATGTCGTGATGTGTCCCAGTTTAGGATTGTCACTCAACAAATCCATATGAGCAGCAGAGGCCGTGAAAGCGCCAACGGGCATTCCTCCACCCATACCTTTTCCTAAAATGATAATGTCAGGTACCACATCATAGTTTTCGAAACCAAATAATTTTCCGGTTCTGCCAAAACCCGGTTGAATTTCGTCAATAATCATTAAGGAACCAACTTCTGTACATCTTTCTCGTACTTTTTTTAGAAAGCCATTTTCGGGTTGGATAAAACCCGCACCACCCTGAATACTTTCTAATATGATTCCGGCAGTTTTAGTGGTGATTTTCGCGATATCACTTTCCTTATTAAAAGTGATAAAAGCAACATCGGGAACTAATGGTCTGAAAATTTGTTTTCGTTCTTCAAATCCCATAACACTCATAGAACCCATGGTATTTCCATGATAGGCATTGTGACAGGAAATCAATTGACTGCGACCTGTAACTCTTCTCGCAAGTTTTAAAGCACCTTCTGTGGCTTCGGTACCCGAATTAACTAAATAGGTTTTTTCCAATGGCTTTGGAAGTAAAGAAGCTAATAACTTACAATATTCTACGGCTGGACTTTGTGAATATTCTCCATAAACCATGACATGTGAATATTTATCCAATTGATTTTTTATAGCATCATTTACTCTTTTATTTTGATGCCCTAGTGCACAAGCCGAAACCCCGGCAACAAAATCTAAATATTTTTTATTTTTTGTGTCGTAAATGTAGGAACCCATAGCATGCGAGATCTCCATTCCTAAAGGATAGGGCGAGGTTTGCGCTTGGTATTTTATGAAATCTGGATTCACGATAATGATAGATTTAATGAATTATTGTTTTATGAAAAATGGATTCCTTATTTTTTATTGGCTTTTTTCGAAGGAGGATTGTTTTTATCATAGTTCAAAGTTTCCTTTCTAATTTTCATAGGAACATTTTCTTTAGCCATTTCATCCTTGCCTTGTTGGATAATCTTTTCGTTGAGTTCTTCCTCATCAGGCGGGAAAATATCATCCTTTGTTTTCATCCTTTCCTCTCCTCTATAAATAAAACCTCTGAGTTTACGTGCGTTTTCTGGTAGGTCTTTTTCTGGATAAATTTCACCGTCAACATTCGTGAAAAAAGTCATAGTGTCAATTGTATTACCATCTAAAGTCATATTTATTTTACTACTTACATTTTTATTGATTCCAATTAGCTCGTGAGCATCGTTTCTTAAATAATAAATGACTTCGGTGTTTTTGATAATATCAGCTTCGTAGAGTTTGTTATCTCTAAATTTACCATACAGATTTTGGCCTTTAACTTGATTAAATCCAGTACCAAGTGTGTCTTTTGAAACAATAAACGCATTATTAAGTACTTTGAGTGAATCGAGTTTTTGGGTTTCTTTATTGCCAATCAAATGCATCACATCACCGGTCATCTGATTTTCGAAATTCCAGAGAATAGGTTTACCAATAAGTTGTGTTAATCGAGATTTCTGACTGGAATGAATCGAATCACATTTCCCACTTATATCGGTTTTAAAAAACCGCGCATTGTTGAAAGCTCTGATAATTCGGTTTTCGGGTTTACCGGTAACCATGATTTTTCGCCCGTGAATATAAACAGAATCCTTGTCCACTAAATTGATAGCAACGGCTCTTTTAGTAACATACATGGAGTCCAGTTTCTTATATATTTCGGCATAATGGCCTTTGACAATGCCTTTGTTAATCGAATCGGTGATTTTCACATTATTAGTTGCCGATGCAAATTCTTTATTCCTATTGTAAAATAAACTGTCACCCTCAATCAATCGATCTTTATATTTAATGTAGGATCGTCTCAGGAAATGACCCACATTTTTCCGGCTGTCATAAAATCCTTTCTCTGTATAAATATAATTCTGTTCACTGGTAATAGTAGACGGACCAAAAAGATAGGAGTGTCCCGAATTGTTATAATAATCTAGATGATTTGATTTTACAACATATTTTGGATTCGTAATCGTAACAGCAGTTAAAAACTGGAATTTTTTTTCAGGAATAAAATAACGCCCCGATTTACTTTTTAAGATGTTTTCTTTATTGGTAATCGTTCCTTTTGAATTGTAAAATGCCTGCTGAATATTTCGATCAAAATTCAAAGTGTCTGTTACTAAAGTCATATCAGGAGAACGCATCACCACATTTCCTGTTGCATAAGCTTGCTTGATATTTCCATTGTATTCGGCATATTTGCTGTTCATATATAAAGTGTCACCTTGAACCATTTGCACATTTCCAAAAGCTTTGATATAGTTTTCTTTTTGAAAATAATAGGCTTTATTACAGGTCATTATAATGCCTTCATGGTTGATTCGAACATTTCCGGTGAGTAATAAAGCATCCGGAAGTTCAAGCTGGTTCACATCAGCAAAATCAGAATATTCAATGATGATTTTCTTCGGACTTTGTGCTGAAATAGTACTAAAAGTATTGAATATAACAGCTATAAAAAGGAAAATTTGTATTTTCTTCAAGGGATCTAATTTTTGCCAAATTTAAGAAAAAGTGACCAATGAAGAACCTAATTAAGAATTATTTATAGCTTAGGGTTTAATGAGGTTCCTTTTTTTATATTTGCAAAATGATCTTGTTAAAAATAATAATGATAAAAAAAAATATAATGTTCGTTTTGATTGCGATCACGCTCTCTGCGAATGCACAAAATAAAAGAGGTTCTGTTATGGTTGAGAATAAAGAAGGGGTTAATGTGACAAAAAAAGAAGTGGTTTATCAGGTTTTTACCCGATTATTTGGAAACAAGAATACAACAAATAAACCCTGGGGAACTATTGAAGAAAATGGAGTAGGTAAGTTCAATGATTTTACGGACACAGCTTTACAGGAAATTAAAAAATTAGGGATCAGTTATATATGGTATACCGGAGTTCCGCATCATGCTTTAATTCGGGATTATACCGCTTTTGGAATTTCAAACGACGATCCTGAAGTTGTAAAAGGTCGGGCAGGCTCTCCTTATGCGGTTAAAGATTATTATAATGTTAATCCGGATTTAGCAGTAAATCCAGCTAACCGATTATCAGAATTTGAAGATTTAATTCACCGTACTCACAAAAACGGATTGAAATTGCTTATCGATATTGTTCCCAATCATGTTGCTCGAAAATACGAAGGAAAAACAAATCCTGATGGAGTTCGTGATTTTGGTGCCGATGATAATACTGCAGTAGAATACGACCGAAATAATAATTTTTATTATATTCCGAATCAAGCTTTCCAAGTTCCAAATTGGGAAAATTATCAACCCTTAGGTGGTGAACTTAATCCTTTGATAGATGGAAAATTTGATGAAAATCCAGCAAAATGGACAGGTAATGGTTCCCGATTGGCTCAACCAGATAAAAACGATTGGTACGAAACGGTAAAAATTAATTATGGTATTCGTCCTGATGGATCAAAAGATTTTCCAGAATTGCCGTCGGGCTTTGAAACCAAAACTGTTCAGGAGCATTTTGCTTTTTGGTCAGATAAGCAAGTCCCAA
>CANEZU010000190.1 GCA_947444255.1 Flavobacteriaceae bacterium
CTTTATTCCCCTAATAAAGGCTGCAGATATCCTCTATTTCAAAATTATAAAATAGTCAATTACAGCTATTTGTAGTAATTCACGATGTTTGATAAATTTTTTCGAAGGAATTCGTAGTATCTTTCATACAGAATAATACAAGCGCTTTATAAACCTCCTAATCGATTCCCAATTCTATCTTAAAAAAGTAGTTTTGAATTTCGATCTTTCAGATTGGTAATTCTAAAATGGGATGATTTATAGAAAGTACGAGCATCTGTTTCAAAATACAAATCCCCGCCAAAACGACTGCTAGCTTGAATTTAGTTTCTTTTTAGAACGGAGTTTTAAATTCCCTAAACCAAAGATCCACTAAGATGTATATAAAGGATACATAAGTATAGTAAATTAGCAATTATACGGAAATGAATTACGCAATAAATAAAGGAATAAATTACATATTACGTTTTTATATTCAGCATTAAGTACAAATTATAAATAATAATTCTGATTTAATGCCAACTATTTAATTTATGCGGGAAGGCGCTGTTAATTCTGCCAAGGGTATTAAGTGCCAAAAAAAAGGACAGGGATGCAATTAAAATCCTGTCCTTTTCTATAAAACTAAATTGTTTTTAATGAAATATTATACGCCTTTTACAATATCTCCATTGGGATGAACTACCAATCGCCGAACTGATTTCCCTTTTTTAATCTTAATATTATATTGCTTTTTTATAATATCCCCATCTTCCTGCGAGTAGAGAAATTTATCTTTAACCATTTTCCAACCCGGAAAAGTTTTGTAAACAGCATAGATTACCGAACTTGGCAGTCTTACATTTTTGTAATCTTCTACAACACCGGTTAATTTTCCATTCTGATTATAAGTAGCCGATAAGGATCCATTTTTCGTTTCTAAAACCAATAAATAGCTCTCGTATCCTTCATAATCTTTACCCAAATCATAGGCTACAAATTCTTTTTCCAAACGAACCACATCCTTGTCCGGGTTTCGGTCTGGCAAATAGATTGAAAAATCTTTTCCAGCACTTTTTATCACAACCTCAGGCAACTCTTCCATCTTCATCTTCTGATCGCCTTTCCCTACTTGAGAATACGAAAAAGGAACCACAGCTAAAAAACACAATACTACAATAAATGATTTCATACTATTTGGTATTAAATTAATAATTGGTTATTAAATAATGAATATGCTGTTTTCGAGTCTACCCTTTTCAAGAGTTCTTTTAAAACAGCTGCATGCTCCAGTTCGTATCCGTTCTAATCTCCTATCCCGAATACGAACTTAACTTACTTAAAATTAATACTTTATAATTATATATCCGTTAATTTTTTCAATATAATATGTTAATTTTCATTGCCTTTTAGAGGATTATTTTAATACGATTAATCCAATATTAAGGCTAAGCAAGCGTTTTCCGCCCCACAACCAAAAGGCCCTAAACTTTTAAACTTTTCTTAAATCTTTTCTAAGCGATTACTTCCTCGAGCTCATCGATCTCGTCGAAAACGCCACCTATGCGATGGGGTATCTGAGGAGGAATAGGTTGTGAGGTTGGTATGAATGTACTCCACTTTTTAATTCATTTCTAAAATAATCTTGAAAACACATATGGAGGTCACTATTAAGTCTATACTATCAAAAATAAATTAAGAAAAGAACTAAAGAAACGAACCCAACTCATAACATTTTAGATACTATGAAAGTAGAAAACAAAAAAAGAGCAGCTAATTCTTAGCTGCTCTTTTTTTGGATTCAAGTGGTTTGTGAAACCGAGCTTTTTTCAAGCGACTGTAACAGCCCAGTGAAACAAAGCAAACGATTGGAATGAGACCGCTTAATTACTTTTATAATAAAAATCTACCATAAATAATATTCAATAAGCACCATCCCAGAATTCCCAGGATTTGATGCGCCCATCCCATAAGAATTATTTATACTAGTACTATTTCCTCCAGCACCAAAGCCTCCAAAAGGACTTCCTTGACCATTGCTCTGCTGCTGAAACACACAACTATCACAACCGCCCAAACCGCCTGTTACATTCAACAATGTATCAAATGAACTATCTTCACCATTGTAACCACTACAATGGCCATCCCAAGGAAAAGGGCAAGATGTAGAGACTCCTCCTGCTCCAACTGTAATATTATATGTTTGACCAGGCGTTACAGATATTATGGTTCCATTAATATAATTACCTGCTTGACCACCAGATCCAACAGAAGCTCCAGGACCATTGGAACCTCCACTTCCTCCACCAGCAATCATTGTTATACGAATTGAAGTTACGTTAGATGGTGCAATGAATGTCCCATTTGCTGTAAATAATTGATTAGCATGATAACTACTATTAGTTGCATTAGACCAAGTTGTAGTTCCATCCCCGTTAGATTTTAGTATTTGACCTGTTGTTCCATCTGCTGCAGGTTTAGGAATATAAACATTCGAATCTATAGAACCATTTGCTTTTAAAAATTGAGATGAAGTACCATTAGGCACAACAAATGAATTTGCAGTACTACTACCACTTACAACTGTAGCATTCAAAAAAGTTTTATCTCCCACAAAAGTTTGAGCTCCATTTGTCACTATACCTCCATTAGTAGCATCTGCTGGAGTAAGGTTTAAAACACCTGAGGTTATTGTACCGCCCTTTGCATTAGAACTACTGCTAAACTCACCCATTGTAGTAACACTATTTGCAGTATATAAAGCAAAAGGAACACTCATCAATTGGCTTGAACCAGTAATAGTGTAGTTTGTTCCTCCTGCAGGATCAGTTTCAGTTTTGACAAAATAAGGTCCTGCAGACCAATCGATACCTGCAAAATTATCGGTAGTTATTCCTGTTCCTATGGCTAAACTTACCAAACCATTCGCATTAGTTGTTGGGGTTTGTGTTTCTTCATAAACAGCTGTTCCCGTATCTGTAGTTTGCAAGATGCTTATTTTCATCCCTACTTGCGTACTCGCCACTAGCGAATTACTGCTATTGCGAATTACTGCTTGATAGCTCATTTTTTGGGGTGCCTGAGCTAGCACTTGTACAGAAATTAAGACTGCAGCAAAAAGAGTAAAGATTTTCTTCATATTTTTCTAGTTTTTAATGATTTTAAAGGTTTTCAATTCAGCATTATTTTGATTTACTTTCAGGATAGCCACCTAAGGCTATGAAGTTTTGTTGAGCTTGTAGGCGATTTGTTAATATTGGAGTGAAAAATAGCCCATTCGCTGGGGTTTGTAACTTCTTGTATAATAGCACCATCACTAAAAGAGGTTAGATCGAGATTATACTTTGTCCAGATTTGTGTGCCTACAGGGAATTCTTGTCCTTTTGTGGTCTGAATGACTAATACAAAGGCAATAAAAAGTAGAATTTTTCTCATATCAGTTTTATTTACAATGTACTTACTTCTTTTTTTAAGTCTATTAAGACTGCTTGCAAAAAAATAATTCTATTTTGATGTTTATTTTATGAACTCTTCATTATTTTCTAATTAAACGGACTAAACTTTAAAACGGTAACAGCAATTTATATTTGACTACAATTATTAATGACACCATAGCAACCCAAATGCAGTGAGCAATATTTTTATCAATAAATAATTTAATTGTAATTATATTAACTTATTTAGTATTTAAAAAAATAATTATTGTCATTTTTATAAAGAATACCGTTTTTAATTAACGAAGTTATTCTTACACAAACATAGTTTATTATTCTGTAAATAGGATATTTGTAGCTACTATTTTTTTGTTTTATCATCTTTATCAATAAGATAAAATTTGTAAACTTAAGATACAATACAGAACTACAGCTACAAAAACCCAATACTTTTCTATGTCGTTTTTTTTGAAAATGAAGAACTCCTGGGAGAAGTGAACGCTCGCAAATACATAAAGAACATCGAATTAGAGCAACTAACAGAGGAACCTCAAAATGAAATCCCGCTTTACGAGCTCCAAGAATACATCGACCGTCTCAAAAATATAAAATTGGGCCGCGGGAGAATTGTTTAGCAATTAACATAAACCGATCTTGAGCCTTTGTATGTTTTATAAACCTTTTTTCCGAAAGTGATATTCTTTTTTTAACTTAATAAATAACATTAAAAACAGTTATTTAACTACAATTATAGTTATAACGCCAAATATTATTACTTAGTAAACTTTATGTGTATTAGAATAAACATTATGTTGTTTATTCTAAGAATAGTTTAGCTTTGCTATAGTACTTCCTTCAGGAAATGCCAATACAATACCACTACATCATTATTCAAGAAGGAGCCCCTAAAGTAAATCAAGGAGGTCTTCGCTTGGAAACGGAACTTCAATAGCCCCTCCGCTAATTTCCGCAAAATGAAAAAAACCTACAGTTGAAAACAAGTATCGAAGTATTCCTCTCTAAGGACTACGAATGAATGGAGTTTAAAAAATTGAAATGCTTTTTTAGAATCATAATCGAACTAAAAAAGATGAATTTTATCTGCGCAAGGAGCAGAAAAGTAGCTAGTCAAAATGAATAAAAATACAAATTAATGTTTCAACAGACCTTTAAGAATATAGACGACATCCTGCACAAAGATGCGGGTTGCGGAAGCGAACTAGATTATGTAGAACAAACCTCTTGGGTATTGTTCCTTAAATACCTGGACGATTTAGAAAAAGACAAAGCCACTGCTGCCGAGCTTACTGGCAAGGTATACCTGCCTATTATTGAAACCGAATACCAATGGACAACATGGGCTGCTCCAAAAGGTGCTGATGGCAAAATAGACCACCATACCGCATTGACAGGCGATGACCTTTCTGACTTTGTCAACATCAAGCTATTCCCTTATCTGAAGAAA
>CANEZU010000191.1 GCA_947444255.1 Flavobacteriaceae bacterium
CAACTAATAGCATTAATTTTGTTATGTGTTTTTTTAAATGCAATTTAATGTTATATTATCATAAAAGGAATCTAAAAAATATAGAATTCTAATTTAAAAAGAAAAGTATTCCAAGTGAGAAGACTTACAAAAAATTAAAAAATTGTTTCTTTCTCCAAAGCGCAATCCTTATATTTGCAAACTTATTCAAGAACAACTCATAAAATGAAAATATCATACAATTGGTTAAAACAATTCATCAAAATAGATTGGAAATCGGATGAAACAGCGGCTTTACTTACCGATTTAGGTCTGGAGGTTGAAGTAGTTGAAAAATACCAAACTGTAAAAGGGGGATTAGAAGGAATTGTTGTAGGTCATGTACTTAGCTGTGAGCAACATCCCAATGCCGATCGTTTAAAAGTAACAACCGTTGATTTAGGTGATGGTAATCCCGTTCAGATTGTATGTGGAGCATCTAATGTAGCTGCCGGATTAAAGGTCGCTGTGGCAACTATAGGGACCACATTATATGATAAAGAAGGGCTTGCCTTTCAAATAAAAAAAGGAAAAATCAGAGATCAGGAAAGTTTTGGAATGATCTGTGCCGAGGATGAACTAGGACTTGGTACTGGTCACGATGGTATTATGATTCTTGATCCGAGTTTAATTCCGGGAACTCCGGCAGCCGAAGTTTTCAAAATTGAAAACGACGAAGTTTTTGAGATTGGCTTAACACCCAATAGAGCCGATGCTATGAGTCATTGGGGAACAGCCCGAGACTTGAGAGCCGGCTTGTTGCAAAGCGGAGTAAATTTAGAATTAATTACTCCCTCAGTAAGCAATTTCAGAGTAGATAAAAGAACTTTAAAAATTGATATCGATAAAATAGACTCCAAATTAGCACCTCGCTATGCTGGTGTTACCATTTCAGGAATATCAATTAAAGCTTCTCCAGAATGGCTTCAAAACCGATTAAAATCAATAGGAATAGCCCCTAAAAACAATGTTGTCGATGTAACCAATTATGTATTACACGAACTAGGACAACCGCTTCATGCATTTGATGCCTCAAAAATAAACGGAAAACTAAGTGTAGGCACACTAGCAGGTGGAACCAAATTCACAACCCTTGACGGAATTGAAAGAACATTAGACAAGGAAGATTTAATGATTTCTGATGAAAAAGGACCTTTGTGTATTGCAGGTGTTTTTGGAGGATTGAATTCAGGAGTTACTGATAGCACTAACAATATATTTTTAGAAAGTGCTTATTTTAATCCGGTTAGTATTCGAAAAACTGCCAAAAGACACTCCTTAAGCACTGATGCTTCTTTCCGATTTGAAAGAGGAATTGATCCTACAATTACCGTTTATGCATTAAAAAGAGCCGCACTTTTAATCCAAGAAGTTGCGGGAGGTGAAATCACATCAGACATTCTTGACTTTTATCCAAAAAAGATAGAAGATTTCCCTGTGTTTTTAAACTTTGATAAAACAGCAAAATTAATAGGTGAAAACTTGCCAAAAGAAATCATAAAAACGATTTTAGCCTCGCTGGAAATTAAAATTAACAGCTCTAGTGATGGTGGATTAGGCTTGACGATACCCGCTTTTAGAGTAGATGTTCAAAGAGAAATTGACGTCATCGAGGAAATACTAAGAGTCTATGGTTACAATAATATCAATTTTACAAAAAAACTAAACGCCACCGTTTCCAATTCAGCGCGTACCGAAGATTATAAAGTACAAAATATCATTAGCAGCCAACTGAATTCCTTAGGTTTTAATGAAATGATGGCCAACTCATTGACAAGCCCAGAATACATTCAACTTTCTGAAGTATTGAAAGAAGAACATACCGTGAGCATCTTGAATCCATTGAGTAATGATTTATCCGCCATGAGACAATCTCTTTTGTTTTCTGGATTAGAAGCTATCTCTTACAACATTAACCGTAGAAATTCTGATTTAAAATTATTTGAATTCGGAAAATCTTACCACAACTATCCTTCAGGATATGAGGAACAGAAACATTTAACCCTATTCGTTTCCGGTAATCGAAATACGGAAACATGGACTAGTGCTGAAAAACCATCTGATTTCTTTTTACTTAAAGGCTATGTCGATTCGATTTTAGCACGATTAGGAATTACAAAAACTAAAAACAATCCTCTGACATCAGACTTGTTTGCAGAAGGTATTGCCCTTTCTATTGGCCATGACACACTCGTTGAATTTGGAACCGTAAAGAAATCAATCCTAAAACATTTTGACATCAAGCAAGAAGTTTTATACGCTGACTTCAATTGGTCTGCACTATTAAAATTAATTTCAAATAAAATTAAGTACGCCGATATTCCGAAATATCCAGAAGTTCGAAGAGATTTATCCTTATTATTAGATGAAAACATAGCTTTTGACGCGGTCTATAAAATTGCAAGGCTTACTGAAAAATCGCTATTAAAAGAGATTAATCTTTTTGACGTTTATCAAGGAGCAAATTTGCCGGAAGGAAAAAAATCCTATGCCCTGAGTTTTACTTTACAGGATACTACAAAAACCTTAACCGACCTTCAAATCGATAAAATAATCAGTAAACTACAAAAGAATTTAGAAACAGAACTTGGAGCAAGTTTGCGATAATTTTTTTATATTTATTAGATTAATATTTAGTAATTAAAATAAAGTAAAAATGAAATCAATTGTAATATTGGTACTCTTATTTGCAGTACATTCAATTAGTGCACAAACTACTTTTGAAAAATGGCCTGCAATAAAAGAATTACATGAAGTTGTTTCTCCAGTATTCCATTCAGCAGAAGCAGGGGATTTACTCCCCTTGAAAACACGATCGGGAGAACTGATGATGAAAGCTGAGGCCTTATTAAAATTAAATATCCCGGAAGAATTTCGTACTAATGAAATCCTTTCCGCTGCCGAAAGATTACAATTAGAAGGCAAAGCCTTGCATCAATCTGTACTAGCAAAAGTATCCGATGCAGAACTCACAAAATCAATCACCGCTTTTCACAATACTTTTCATCTGATAATTGGTTTTTGCGGCCCTAATTAAGAATAAATCTCCGCATTAATGCTGTAGATTATAAAAAACAAAAATCAGCATATGCTAGTTATTAACAAAGTCCATCATATTGCCATTATTGCTTCCAATTATGAAGCATCCAAAGAATTCTACACTTCTATTTTAGGATTGGAAATAATAAGAGAAATCTATAGAGCCGAACGCGATTCCTACAAATTGGACTTGGCTTTAAATGGCCATTATATAATTGAAATTTTTTCTTTCGTAAATCCACCACAAAGACCTTCGGCACCAGAAGCAAGGGGACTGAGACATTTGGCCTTCGAAGTTAATTCAATTGAGGAAACAATAGAGTATCTGAACAGTCGGGGAATTATTTCGGAAGCAGTTCGTATAGACCAATTCACTAATAAAAAATTTACTTTTATAGCCGATCCTGATTTATTACCTATTGAATTCTACGAAAAGTAGTTCCTAATATAAGGCCTTATTTTCTGTTTATCAAATTCACAAAAGCATCTTAAAGCTATATAAGTTTGGAGAGCAAAACTTACCTTTGTCCTACAAAAATTAATAATGACGAATACAAAAATCAGAAAACATCTTAGCTTAATAAATTTTAAAAAACTGAGCATTGCTTCAATTATTATTGGTTTTCTATCAGCCTTCCTTGGTATTTCATTAAAAAGATTAACTGAATATTTTGAAGAAATATTATTTCATCAGGCGAATACCCATTCTATTTATTTTGTCCTTTTCCCAATTATCGGATTTCTAATAATTGCCCTATTAAGACAAACCCTCTTCAAGAAAAAGGAAAACAAGGGGATCAAGGAAATCTTTGAAAGCACAAACTCAAAAACCAAAAACTTACCGAAATACAAAATAGCTTCCCACTTCGTTAACGGATTTTTTACTGTTATTTTTGGAGGATCTACAGGAATCGAAGTTTCTACTGTTGTTGCTTCGGCCACAATTGGATCTTTAACGCAACAAAAAGCAAATTTATTTCGGAAATATAAAACGGAACTTATATGTGCTGGAATAGCTGCAGGCATTACTGCCTTATTTAGTAGTCCTGTTGCGGGCATTTTATTTGCCTATGAAGTCATTTCAAAAAAAGTAGGTCTGCCTTTTATACTTAGTACAGGTATTGCAGTACTAATCGCTTCAGGTTTATCTTTCTTATTGGAAGAAACACCCTTATTTGCAATAAACAATATAAGCTGGCATTTGTATGCTATTCCCTATTTCATTTTACTGGGCATCTTAAGCGGCTTAAATGGTGTATATCTGACAAAAAGTGTGCTCTTTTTTAAAACTCAATTTTCAAAAATAGAAAGTCATTATTATAAAATTTCAATAGGTGTACTGATATTAAGTAGCTCACTACTTCTATTTCCGGAATTATATGGAGATGGATACCACGGAATCAAAGCTATTCTTTATTCTACAAAAGGAACTTCCTTTAGTATACCTTTCGTCTTGACGCTCTTAGGAATTCTGATTTTAAAACCTATAGTAACATCCGCTACTTTAGGATCTGGAGGGGATGGTGGTGTTTTTGCGCCAAGTCTATTTATTGGTGCTTTTTTAGGGCTTTTGACCTCCATTGTATTAAATAGGTATTTCGATGCCAATGTCATCCCTTTAAATTTTATGGTTCTGGGTATGGCTGCTACTTTAAGCGCGAGCATACACGCCCCTTTTACGGCTCTTTTTTTGGTTTGCGGACTCACAAATAATTACACGCTGTTTTTCCCGATATTAGCTATTTGCTTGATTTCAAAA
>CANEZU010000192.1 GCA_947444255.1 Flavobacteriaceae bacterium
AATTAGCTGTTTTTCGGAAGCCGCTTTGCTTCTTCCCAAAAAACTTTTGTATTTGAAAATCAAAGATTTTCAATTAGCTGTTTTTCGGAAGCCGCTTTGCTTCTTCCCAAAAAACATCCATTTCAGCTAAGGTCATGTCCATGAGGGGTTTTCCTAGTTCTCCGGCTTTACTTTCCAAGTATTGAAATCGAGTGATGAATTTTTTGTTGGTACGCTCCAGTGCGTCTTCAGGGTTTATATTTAGAAATCGGGCATAGTTTATTAATGAAAATAATACATCTCCAAATTCGGCTTCCATTTTATCGTGATCTCCAGCTTGGACTTCCACTTGCAATTCTGCTAATTCCTCCTGTACTTTATCCCAAACCTGATGTGGTTCTTCCCAATCAAAACCAACTCCTTTTACTTTGTCCTGAATTCTACTCGCTTTAACCAAAGCAGGCAAACTTTTAGGAACTCCTTCTAAGACGGATTTTCGGCCTTCTTTTAGTTTCAGTTTCTCCCAATTTTGCTTTACTTCTTCTTCGTCTTTTACGACCGTATCGCTATAAATATGAGGATGGCGGTGAATCAATTTATCACAGATTTCATTACAGACATCTGCCATATCGAAATCATTGGTTTCACTTCCAATTTTTGCATAAAAAACAATATGAAGCAATAAATCTCCCAATTCTTTTTTGACTT
The DNA here is from genome assembly GCA_947444255.1 of Flavobacteriaceae bacterium. Lineage (GTDB taxonomy): Bacteria > Bacteroidota > Bacteroidia > Flavobacteriales > Flavobacteriaceae > Flavobacterium. The sequence goes on from CANEZU010000192.1 coordinate 688, forward strand.
CATTCAGGTCATTATCAAGGATAGCGTCGCCCAATTCGTAAGTTTCTTCAATAGTAAGATGCCTTAAAGTTTGGAGGGTTTGTTTTTTATCCCAGGGACATTTTTCTCTTAAATCGTCCATGATGTTTAAAAGTCTTTCAAATGCTTGGACTTGGGTTTGTTTTGAATTCATAGGAAATTGATTTTAGCAAAAATAAGAAATCCTGTACCGAAAATTATCGTGACAGGATTTATTTATTATTTGATTTGGAAATTATTTTTCAGTTGGAACTTCCTCTTCTTTAACGGGTGCTTCTTTAGAAACCAGTCCTTTTGCCTGAAGCATATTGTACCAGTTCAATACCTTTTTTATGTCTGAAGGATAAACTCTATCCTCATCATAATCTGGAAGTATTTCTTTGAAGTAAGCCACTAATGTAGCATTATCTTCTTTATGAGAAATTGCCGGTCCATTATCTTCTTTGATAGCAATATTACGCATTACTTCTGCCAAAGGCTTTTCATCTGTATGCGTGTACATTGATATTTCTGACAACAAACTCACATTGCTTTTCAAACTCACCGTACTTTTTTTTCCGTCCAATAAAGACTCCGCAACAAAACCGGTTCTAGTTTGAACTTTCAAGGCATATAAACCAGGTTTTCCTGATATCGCTAATATTTTTTCTAAATTCATTTTTAACTATTTATATTCGAATTAATTTATTTCTAGTATTATCTGCCTTTTTTGGCTATGAACTTCATCTTGTAGTCGGGTCTGGTTTTACCTTCCATGATATTTTGAAGTTTTTTCTTAATCAGCTGTTTTTTCAATGAGGATATTTTATCGGTAAATAATATTCCTTCGATGTGATCGTATTCGTGCTGAATTACACGAGCTACTAAACCATCAAAAACTTCCGTTTGTTTTACAAAATCTTCGTTAAAATATTCAATCGTAATCCTTTCATTGCGAAAAACATCTTCTCTTACTTCTGGAATACTCAAACAACCTTCATTAAAGCCCCATTCTTCGCCTTCTTCGATTAGAATTTTGGCATTGATAAAAGTTCTTTTAAAATCTTTCAATTGATTTTGTTCTTCGTCTGACAAGTCTTCATCTTCACCAAAAGGAGTGGTGTCAATTACGAATAATCGGATAGACAAACCTACCTGTGGCGCTGCAAGACCAACACCGTAGGCATTATACATGGTTTCGTACATGTTAGAAATCGTCTCTTTCAAATTGGGATATTCGGCTGAAATCTCCGTTCCTACTTTTCTCAAAACAGGATCACCGTATCCTATAATTGGTAAAATCATTTTTGTCGTGTTATATATTTCATGCAAAGTTACGATATTGAATGCGGATGGCAAAAATAGTGAAAAAATTAGCTATTGGATTATGCCACACCAATAATTAGCAATTATTTGGAAAAGTTTCATAAATGCCCTGATTTTACTATCATATAATTAGTACAATGTTTACCTTTGTTTGCAATATTTGATGCATGATTGACCAACTGAAAAAATTTACCGATAGTACTAATTTTACCAATGCTTTAAAAGTAACCATTGCAGCCGTAATTCCCGTACTAGTATTCTCTTATTATGGAGATTTTCATATTGGTTTTAAAATAGCTATTGGTGCTTTTTTGACTTATCCTAGTGACATCCCAAGTAATTTAAAACACAAAATCAATGGTGTCTTCGTCGCTGCTTTAATGGTTGCAGGGGCTAATTTACTTGTGAACATATTAAATCCGTATTCCTGGATTTTCTATCCCTTTCTCGCATTATTACTTTTCTTTTTATCGATGATCTCGGTTTACGGACAAAGAGCCACCATGGTTTCTTTCTCCGCCTTATTGTCTATCGCCTTTTCCTTTTCCCATTTAAAAACGGGCACGGAAATGATTGAAAATACAGGATTAATACTGCTTGGAGGATTATTTTATTTAGTTGTATCCTTAATTTTTCATTACATCCAACCGTATCGTTTTCTGGAGTTAAAAATTTCAGAATGCATCAAACTCACTTCTAAATACTTAAAACTTAGAGCTGATTTATGGGATATCGATGCTTCGAGAGCTGAAATTATTGAAAAACAATTGAATTTACAAGTTCAGATTAATGAAATTCACGAGGTCTTAACTGAAATAATAATCCGAAATCATTCCAGTTCCGGAAGTTCCAATCAAAACAGAAAAATGTTAATTGTATTTATCTCCCTTTTGGAAATACAAGAACTGGCTTTATCGACATCTTTTGACCACAGTAAGTTACAGGCTAAATTTCACGATCATCCAAAAGTACTGGCTACCTATCAAAATCTGGCTTACAACCTTGCCGCCAGTTTAAAAAAACTATCAAAATCATTAGAAAACAAGACTAAATATGTCTCTAAACATGCTCTTTTTCAAGATTTAGAAGCTCTTGAAAATGGGATTTTACTCTACGAAAAAGAATTCACGGATGAAGATGCTTCTGAAGGCGTTTTGATGTTGACCAATATGCGTCATTATGCCGAAAAACAAATTGAAAAAATTAAAGTTTTAGAGCGTGCTTTTACTCTTGCTGTCAATCCTCAGGATTTAAAAGGTAAAGAGAAAGACTTAGAAAAATTCCTAGTTCCCCAATATTATCCCTTTTCTACACTAAAAGAAAATTTAAGTTTCTCCTCTACCATTTTTAGACATTCGCTGAGACTCACAACTACCATATTAATAGGATTCCTTGTGGGCGAAATTTTAAATTTCCAAAATGTATATTGGATTTTAATTACCATAGTAGTTATCATGCGACCTGGTTACGGCTTGACAAAAAGCCGCTCCTTTGAAAGAATTTTCGGTACTGTTCTAGGAGGATTAATCGCTTTTGGAATTATTTCTGTTTTACACGACAGTGTAATTATAAGTATTTTTGCCATATTATCGATGCTTTTAGGATTTTCCTTTACCCAAATAAATTATAAAATCGGAGCGACATTTGTGACGATGTATGTTGTTTTTATATATGGAATGATAACTCCTAATGTTCAGGATGTGATTCAATTTAGAATCATTGACACCTTTGTAGGTGCCAGCTTAGCCTTTATGTCCAATTACTTTCTCTGGCCTAGCTGGGAGTTTTTAAACATTCGATTATTTTTAGAAAAATCCATTAATGCCAATCGGAATTACCTAAAAGAAATTTCTATTTTTTACAATACCAAAGGAGAAGTCACTACTTCCTACCGATTAAAAAGAAAGCAAGCCTTTATTGAAATAGGCAACCTGATGACTTCCTTTCAAAGAATGTCACAAGAGCCTAAATCGAAACAACGCCAACTACCGTTGGTCTATAAATTGGTTGAAATGAACCACACCTTACTCTCGGCTTCGGCCTCTTTGGGGACTTATGTTCAAACACATCAAACCACAAAAGCATCAGAAGCTTTTAATGTTGTTGTAGATAAAGTGATCCGGAATCTTGATTATGCTGCCGAAGTTTTGCGATCTAATGAGGACACTTCCATTTCAAATTTCAATAAGAAAGAAGATCTAGAACTTCATTTTTCAAAATTAAAGAACATAAGAGCGAATGAGCTAAAGGAGAATCCTGCTATAGATGAGGCCGAATTTCAGTCGAAAATGCAGGAAGCCCAATTGGTCATAGAACAACTTATATGGCTGACTAGTATTTCGGAGAAGATTATTCGAGACACGGAGAAACTAGAAAAAAACCAACTTACTTCCGGTTTTCCAATGCCTAAAACCCCTTTTTGGACAAAAAATCCTGCAACATAATCGTAGCAGAAATCTCATCGATTAAGGCTTTATTTTGTCTTTGCTTTTTATTAAGTCCGCTAGCAATCATGGTTTGAAAAGCCATCTTTGAGGTAAAACGTTCATCGACCCGAATGAGATTCATTGTAGGGAAATTTTTTGTGAATTTAACAACAAAAGCCTCAATGATATCGGTGCTTTGAGAAGGCTCCCCATTCATTTGTTTGGGTTCCCCTATAAGGACTGTCGCTACCTTTTCTTTAGCGAAATAGTCTTTCAGAAAGGCAATTGCAGTTTCGGAAGGAATTGTAGTCAGACCGGATGCAATAATTTGCAATTCATCGGTTATAGCGATACCGGTGCGTTTAAGTCCGTAATC
>CANEZU010000193.1 GCA_947444255.1 Flavobacteriaceae bacterium
TACAACTGGTGGTTTCAACCAAACCTTAGTGGGTTATGCAACTGGAGCTACTTTAGGGAGAGACCGTGATTTTGACGGTACGAATTTCGGAGGAAATACTGTGCGCTTCTATTCCATTATCCCCGAAGGTAGGCTCAGCATTCAAGGACGCCCGCTTCCTTTTGCAGATAGCGATCAGGTGACATTGGGGTATTATGCTGCTGCTAGCGGCGATTTAACAGTACTCCTCGATGAAATTGACGGTCTTTTCCTTGGGCAAAACATCTATATCGAAGACAAGCTCTTGAATACCATCCACGATCTTAAAGCCAGTCCTTATAAGTTTAACTCAGCTGCCGGAACCTTCAACGAGCGCTTCATCCTGCGCTACACCAACAACACTAATACCAATGCACTCTCGAATAGCAATTTTGCGAATGCAAACAGCCTAACGGCTTTCGTCGCTAACAACGAATTCCAAGTCACCGCCTCCCAAGAAATACAGGAGATCGAAATCTATGAGCTAACGGGTAAATTAATCCAAATACAAGCAGGAGTTAAAAGCAGAACATTCAGATCCGCTTTCCCCTTTGCCAAAGGCCTCTATATCGCCAAAATCAAACTTGAAAATGGCCTAATCATCAGCAAAAAACTAATGAACTAGCTCCCAGAAATCGTTCGTATTTTCACGAAAAAAAAACCCGTATCAAAGCTCCAAACTTTAATACGGCTTTCTTTATAGGTTATAAGTTATAAGTCGAATGTCAAATGTCGAAAAGGAAAACCTCAATCAAGAATCAATCGCCTAAATTATTCCCTGCAGCTCCTAACCGATAAACCCTAACCTTCTAAACTACTCCACAATCGTCATTTCCTGAATCGTTTCCTTAGCACCAAAATACTTGTCGATAATCCACAACACATAGCGAATATCTACATTGATGGTACGCTGTAATTTAGGATCAAAAATAACATCGCCCGCCATCGCTTCGATATTACCATCAAAGGCAATACCAATCAATTCCCCTTTGCCGTTGAGAACAGGCGAACCCGAATTGCCTCCGGTGATGTCGTTATCCGTTAGGAAATTCACGGGCATATAACCGCCTTTATCGGCATAGACACCAAAATCTTTCTTGCTGTTCAGTTCTAACAAACGAGCAGGCAAGTCAAATTCGGAATCCCCAGCCTTGTATTTTGCGACCATCCCGGTCATAGTAGTGTAATTATTCGTCTTTGCATCATTGCGTTTGTTAGCTGGGAGTGCGCGTACTTTTCCGTAAGTCAATCGCATCGTAGAATTGGCATCCGGATATTGGATGGTATTCATTTTAGAGTCCCGCAAACCCGCTACGAGCAAGCGATAGGATTTCCCGAAATCGGCATCCTGCTGTGTCTGCTCTGGAGTTTTGGCTCTTAGCTTCAACATCATATCATTGGATAGCGCATACAGCGGATCTGTTGCTATCGCTTCGGCTTTGGGATTCGCCATAAAAGCGGCGATGCTTTCTTTGCTCGTAAAAATACTATTTGAAACGGCGGCTTTGATATCGGCGGAGAAATCTCCCTTATTCTTAGCCGCAAGTGCCGCTACTGTGGGGGCCAAACCATATTCGGCTCCTTTGGCAGCATATAAATTCAATTGGGCCGTGAATACCTCCTGCTCCAGTGGCGCGTAGAATTCAGAATAGTAATTTTCAATCATACTATTGATACGGGGCAATAGTTCTGCTTTTTTAGCTTCATTTTCCTTGTAATAGGCAATCAGTGCATTCCCAATATTCGCCGCTGCCGGACCATAAGCCGTGGTGCGCATTAATTGGGAAAGGTAATTATCATGTCGCGCTCGCAAGTCCGTTTGCTCATAATAGGAATTTATCGTCGCAAGTACACTTCCATATTGGGTTTTCTGCGCTGCAGTATTTGCCCAACTGTTGAATTTATTTTCCTGCACCGCCTTGGTTTTTGCAGTTCCTGCTTTCGTCAAAGCATCGATCATACCCTGTCTGTTTTTCCAATAGTTGGCCGTCGAAGCATATTTAGAGGCATAGGCCAAGCGTACTTTTGGGTCTTTATCCATATACTTCCGCAGGACGTCCATTCCCGTTTTAGCGCCTTCGACCCAGGCAGGATAGGCATATTTTACATTCTGCTCAATTCCTCCTGCTGGCATCCAGCGGTTGGTTCGCCCCGGATAACCCAAGATCATGGCAAAATCATTTTCTTTCACTCCTTTGATGCTAATCGGCAAATGGTGTTTGGCTTGCAAAGGCACATTGCTGGTAGAATATTCCGCTGGATTTCCATTGGCATCTCCATAAACGCGGAACATAGAGAAATCTCCCGTATGACGGGGCCATTCCCAATTGTCCGTATCGCCTCCAAATTTTCCGATGCTTTCCGGTGGTGCTCCTACAAGGCGTACATCAGTATAATCTTGGTATACAAAATAGTAATATTCATTTCCCTGAAAGAAAGGGCGCACCGAAACCGTGTACTTCCCACCCTCATTATTTTCTTTTTCGATTAAGGCCGTTTCCTGTTGGATGGCTTTCGCCCGATCGGCCTCCGACATGCTGTCATTGAGCTTCGCCAAGATCCTTTTAGACACATCGTCCATTCTAACGAAAAAACGAACGTAGAGCGACTTGGGTTTCTTTTCGGCAGCGCGATTTTCAGCCCAATACCCGTCTTTCAGATAATTGGTTTCGGGAGTAGATAGTTCCGCTATTGCGTTATACCCGCAGTGGTGATTGGTTAAAACCAGTCCGTCTTTAGATACAATTTCGGCAGTACAGCCTCCGTTAAATTGCACAACGGCATCTTTAATACTGTGGTGGTTGATACTGTAAATTTCTTCCGCCGTAAGCTGCAGACCCATTTTCTCCATATCGCGGTGGTTGAGTCTCTCGATAAACATCAAAAACCACATGCCTTCATCGGCACGAACCGGAAAAGCAATCAAACAGAGCGTGAAGAATACTATTATTTTTTTCATAATACCTAAGTATAAAAGTGATTGTATTTAATTTATAAGACACTAAAAGTACACTTTCGTTAGGAATAAATCAAAAAACTAGCTTAAAATTTGACACCGATTAAAAAGCTATTCTATTTCAAAGCAAAACCTAATACGTCTAAAACAAGAATAATTTGTAAAACACGAAGGACTACAAACACAAAAACCCTTGTCAAAGGGCTTAATAGGAAACTTTTTTTCTATAAACTAGGTCGGAACAAAGCCTCAAATAGTAACGAAAGAATAGCCACAGATTGCTTCGCCAGTTCGCAATAGCTCGGGTCACAGATTTTCAATACTCTTTTTAATAAAATAATCCATGACATGAAATATGGAACAATCCAAGCAATCTGTGTTAATTTTATTTAATTTTTTTAATAATCAGTGCATCAGTGGCTACATCGTTTTTCCGACACACAGTACAAAAAAACCAAAAGCTAAAAGCCAAAAACCAAAAGCTAAAAGCTACTAACTACTAAACCTCTTCATTCAACATACTCCACAACTTGTCTTTCAATTCCGTCAAGCCTTGCTGAGCAACAGAAGAAATAAACAAATACGGAATAGACGCAAAGTCCTTATCCAATTGTTTTTTCAATTCCCCTCGCAATTCATCATCGAGCATATCACATTTAGAAATCACCAACATGCGTTCTTTGTCCAACATCTCGGGATTGTATTTCTTCAATTCATTGACTAATATCTCATATTCGGCTTTGATATCCGGAGTATCCACAGGCACCAAAAACAACAAAGTCGAATTGCGTTCAATATGGCGCAGGAAATAATGGCCCAGCCCTTTTCCTTCGGCAGCTCCCTCAATGATCCCCGGTATATCGGCAATCACAAAAGACTGAAAATCACGATAGGCGACAATCCCCAAATTGGGTTTCAATGTCGTAAACGGATAATCGGCAATCTTCGGTTTCGCAGATGTCAATACCGACAGCAATGTCGATTTACCAGCGTTTGGGAAACCCACTAATCCAACATCGGCCAATACTTTAAGTTCTAAGATCATATCAATCTCTTCCGATGGTAAACCCGGTTGCGAATAACGCGGCGTTTGGTTGGTGCTACTTCTAAAGTGCCAGTTCCCCAATCCCCCTTTTCCTCCCTGAGCGATGATTCTTTTCTCTCCGTCCTCGGTGATTTCAAACAAGATTTCATTAGTTTCCTTATCGCGAACCACAGTTCCCAAAGGCACTTGGATGAATTTATCCTCGCCATCAGCACCGGTACTTCGGTCACCACCACCATCACCACCATGACCCGCTTTTACGTGTCGGGCAAATTTTAGGTGAAACAAGGTCCACAAGCCTTTTTGGCCCACTAAATAAACATGTCCTCCACGACCACCATCACCTCCGTCAGGACCTCCTTTTTCAATAAATTTCTCGCGGTGTAAATGCGTGGATCCTTTTCCGCCCTTTCCAGACGAAACATATATTTTAACGTAATCTACAAAATTCCCTTCAGTCATTTTTTCTTATTTATCTATTCGAACCACCAGCCCAATTCTTTAATCGGTATTCTTTATTTTATGTAAACGAGCTACTTATTTTAGTCGCTTCACCATCACTTTATCAATTTTCGCGCCATCCATGTCAATCACTTCCAACTCGTATTTGTGCCAAACTAACTTTTCTCCCTGCTTCGGAATATGGGATAGTTCCGTCATAATCAAGCCGCTTACTGTCGTCACCTCATAATCATTGATCAGATGATCCAGATCAAAAAAGGTCAGAAAGTCATGCAGTGAATAATGTCCGTCAACCAACCAACTGCCGTCTTCACGAGCGACCAA